>CAIJFT010000061.1 GCA_903820035.1 uncultured Opitutia bacterium | reverse complement strand
GGCGCCGTTCGTCGGGGTGAACCCCGCTGCGATCAAGCGGGCCGGTTCATGCCCGGTCCGGGCGAGCACCTTGGCACAAAACGCGGCGGCGCGCTCGGCCGTGCTTTCCGTCAGGAGTGCCGGCGTCAAAACCACCGGTCGACGGCAGCCGCGATCGAGCAGGATTTCCGCCGCCCGGCGCCCGATCTCACCCGGCAGGTCGAGCACACAGCAATAGTTCGGCAACCTCCGCCCAAGGACGACCACCGCGTAGGGCAGTGTCGTCGCGGCGAGAAACGCATCATCGTCCGGCAGGGTGTTGGTGATGACCACACCGTTGAAGCGGCTCGCGTTGAGCAGCCCGGCCATCTCGCGCAACCGGCCGGCATGAAACATCGCGATCGACACGGAAAAATTTCGCCCCGGGCTGGTCCGGGCATCCGCCATTCGCTGCACCTGCCGGAGCACGCGACTCACGAGAAACAGCGGGGCCTCGAATGAGGTCAGAATTCCCAGTTCGATGTGATGAACATCCGGATCGTGCGCCCGGAGCCGGCGCGCCGCGACATTGGGCACGTAACCGAGATCACGCACCGCCTTGCGGATCCGCTCGACCGTCGCCGGAGCGAGCCGGCGTTCTTCGTGGCGGTCGGCAAGCACGGTCGAAACCGCCGACGCCGAGACCCCCACGTGCTCCGCAATCGTGTGCACCGTCACCGGACGCTTATCAGCTCGGGCCATCACCATCAATTCGCACAAAGGTCGCTGCCGCCGCAAGTGGTCTCTGTGCAAATCGCGCAACCGTGCCAGCGCCAGACCAAATTCCGTTTGTCAGCAACGCAGGACGATTGAATGTCGCCCGATGCCGTTCGTCAGCCTTAACCCCACCACCGGCGAAACGATCGCCCGCTACCGCGCGCACTCCCGGACCCAGCTCGACCAGGCGCTCGCCGCCGCCCAGGCAGCCCAAGGCGCATGGCGCCGCCGGCCGCTGGCGCGCCGCACCCCCGCCCTGCGGGCACTGGCCCGCGGCCTGCGGGCGCAACGCGACGCACTCGCCGCCCTCGCCACGGCTGAAATGGGCAAACCGATCACGCAGGCCCAGGCGGAAGTCGAAAAATGTGCGCTGCTCTGCGACTACTATGCCGCCCAAGGCGCGGGATTGCTGGCCGACCAGTTGCCCGCAGGGGCGCCCGCGAATGCCCGCGTCGTCCATGAGCCCCTCGGTACGATCCTCGCGATCATGCCGTGGAACTTCCCTTTCTGGCAGGTGATTCGGGCGGTCGTGCCCCCGCTGGTCGCCGGCAACGCGGTCCTCTTGAAGCCGGCGCCGAACGTGATCGGCTCCACCCTCGCCCTCGCCCGGGAGTTTGAACGGGCCGGATTCCCGCGGGGTCTGTTTCAAGTGATCCTGGCCGAGACTGCCCGCATTCCGGAGTTGATCGCGGATCCGCGCATCCACGGGGTCACGCTCACCGGCAGCACGGCCGCGGGCAAGCGGGTCGCCGCGCTCGCGGGGGCGGCGATGAAGCCAGGCGTGTTCGAACTCGGCGGCAGTGATCCGGCCATCGTGCTGCGCGATGCTGACCTCGATCACGCCGCCGAAGTCTGCGCCCAATCGCGCCTGCTGAACTCCGGCCAGAGTTGCGTGTGCGCAAAGCGCTTCATTGTCGAAGGGGCCGTCCTCCGCGACTTCACCACCCGCTTCGTCGCGCGAATCGCCGCCCGCCGCGTCGGTGATCCGGCCGACTCCGCCACGGCCGTGGGCCCGCTGGCGCGCGCGGACCTGCGCGACCACTTGCACACCCAGGTGACGCGCAGTCTCCGCCTCGGCGCGCGCGCGCTCCTCGGCGGTCAACCGCTCCCCGGACCCGGTTTCTTCTACGCGCCGACGGTCTTGGCGGGGGTCCGCGCGGGCATGCCCGCCGCCGACGAAGAACTGTTCGGCCCGGTGGCGGCCATTATCGCGGTGCCGGACGCGGCCACCGCCCTACGCACCGCCAACGCCTCCGCGTACGGGCTGGGCGCCAGCCTCTTCACCCGCAACCGCCGGAAGGGCGCAGCCCTGGCCCGCGAGCTCGAGGCCGGCAGCGTGTTTATCAACGATCTGGTCCGATCCTGCCCGGAGTTGCCGTTCGGCGGAATCAAATCCAGCGGGTACGGCCGTGAACTCGGGGCGTGGGGCGCGAAGGCCTTCGTGAACACGAAGACACTCTGGTCGGCGTAAGCGGAATCCGCGGGCGAGAGCGCTGCCCATCGCAGGGGACCGCCGAGGAACCGGGGGCGGAACGCCGCATCCGTTGTTACGGCGAACCTGCGCAAAATAAGCTCCGCGAAGGACAACGGATGCGGAGAACAACCGCCGCCATTGGAGTAAGGTAGGCCCATGAAAACGATCTTAGCCCCCATCGATTTCTCCGGCGCGACCGACGCCGTGGTGGAAGAGGCGGCGGCGTTGGCCCGGGCGAATGCCGGGCGCGTCGTTTTGCTGACCGTGATCCAACCTCCGGTGATCGCCCATGAGTACGCTGCGGTAATGGAGAATCTGGAGGAAATCACCGCCGCCGGCGAACGGCAGGCGGCGCGCAAGCTAACCGAGTTGGAGCACAAGCTGCAGGTGGAATTTATCTCGACTGAAAGCGTCCAATTGCGGGGCGCTCCGATTCCGCTGATTGTCGAGCAGGCGAAGAAGTTTGATGCCGACTACATCGTGATGGGCTCGCACGGCCATACGGCACTCTACGATCTTTTGGTCGGCAGCACGACGCACGGGGTACTGATGCGGGCCCCCTGCCCGGTCGTGATCGTACCGGCGGTCCAGAACGCCAAGTCGAAGAAGGCGCAAAAACCGCTGGCGGCGGTCGCCTAGAAAAATTTGGGTATGTGGGAACACTGGGCGCGGGCTGTGGGGCCCGCGCCCTTTTTTTTGGCCCCATCTCCGAGCGTCATCCCACGCTCCAGCCGCACGCGGGCACCGGTTGAGGTCGTCCCAAACCCTGGGACACGAAATGCGGCCGCCGTCCGGGCCTTAGCCCGGTTCCACGATTTCTGTAGCCGCGTTTGAGCCGGAGGCGAAAACGCGGTCAGGTCTTAAGACCCCGTTGTCGCCGCGCTCCAACGCGGCGACCCTATTTCTGGAAACGTTATAGCCCGGGGATGAGGCGACTCCGATCAACGCTCCCGGCGAAACGCCGCGCGCATACCGGTCGTCACGATGGCGAGGCCGAGCAGGGAGTTGACCGGCATCAGGACGGCCGCAACGAGCGGATTCATGCGGCCCGCCACGGCGAGACCGACCGCCATCAGGTTATACCCCACCGAAAATACCAAAATAACGAACTGGGTGCGGCGCCGGATCGCGTCGACTTCGAACAGCGCCCGCAAGCCGCCTATCCCCCGACCGAGGTAATAGAAGTCCGCTTTGCGCTCCAGAACGCCGCGGTGGATCACCGGCGTGCCGCGACAGAGCGCCTGATCAAACGCGAGGCTGTCGTTGGCCCCGTCACCGAGCATGAGCGCTTCGGTTGCGCCGCCGTGCGCCACCAACCAATCGGCTTTGCCCTGCGGCGAGAGCCCGGCGAGCGCACACTCGGACGGCAGACCCAGCTCGCGGGCCAACAGATCCACTTTCTCCTTCCGGTCGCCACTGAGAATGCAGGTCGTGAAGCCGCGCGCCTTCAGCTTCCCCAACTCCTCCCGCGCGTCGGGCCGGGCCGAGTCGACAAAGTGAAAACGGGCGACGACCACGCCGGCGTGCGCCAGTTCCGCATCGTGTCCGTCTGAACCCTGGTCAAGGGGGCGATCGGCCCCGGCCGGCGCGCGCCAACCCGGCCGGCCCAGCGACCAGGCGCCGACTTCAACGCCGGACCCGATGGACTCGACGACTTCACCGGCCACGGGTTCGACGGGGCCCTGACCGAGCAGGTGCTCCAAGAGGCATTGGCTGACCGGATGCGGGTTGTCCCGCACGAGCGCGAGCAGCGCCGCCCGCGCCGGGGGTTCGAGCTGCACCAGCGCCACCGGATTTTGCAGGACCGGTGTCTCCAAAGTCAGGGTACCGGTTTTGTCGAAGACGAGGGTGCGCACGCGGGACAGTTTGGTCCAGAGGTCTGCCTGCCGCACAAAGACGCCGCGCTTCCGCAGGGCCACGGTCGCCATTTCGTCAGCCAGCGGAAAGGTCAGAGCGATCGCACAAGGGCAGGAAACCACCAGGATCGCCGTTACGACGGCCCACGCGCGCAGGACCTCGCCGCTCAGAAGCCACCACCCTACCCCGGAGCCGACCGCCACCACCAGGATGCCGACCAAGTAGCCGCGCACGATACGCTCCAGGAGCACGTGCCGCTCACCGGCCCGGTCGCCGGGCTGAAGCAACTGCGCGAGCAGCGATTCTTTCCAAGTCTGGAGCGTTACCAAACGCAGCGCGTTACGGCCCACATTGATCGCTCCCGATGAAACCCGCTGGCCGCCCCGCATCACCCGTGGTTCGGCTTCGCCGTTGATCGAGGCCAGGGAGAAGGTCCCAGCCGCGGACTCAAGGCGCGACTCCACCGGCAGCGTCTGCCCGGCCGCGAGCTCGATCACCTGGGAGACACGTAATTGCTCCGGCGGCACGGCGGTCCCGTCCACGAGTCGGACCAGCTGCGGTTTCGGCTGCTGACTCAGGAGTCGCCGGCGGTTGCGTTCGACCGCCGCGACCTGGGCCCAACGACCGATCAGCATCAGCAAAATAAACGTGGAGACGAAGTCGAAATAGACGAAATGCTCCTCCCCCGCGATCCAGCCGTAAAGCGAACCGAGATAGGCGCCCAGGATGCCCACGGCGATCGGCAGATCGATGTGGAGCGCGCGTTCCCGAAGCGCCCGCAGGGCCCGCGCCAGAAAGTAGGTGCCACCGACGATGAAACTCAGCGTGCCGAAGACGAGGCTCAGCACGCCAAAGAGTCCCGCCCACTCGAAGGTGCTCTCCATGCCAAAATACGCCGGAAGCGCGAAGAGCATGACGTTCATCGCGAAGGCCGCACACAGCCCGATGCGCTTCACCAACCCGCGGCTCTCGGGCTCGCCGACCGCTTCACCCGGCGGACCGATGAGATAGCCGAAGCCCTGCAACTTGCGGGCGAAATCCGCGCCGGAAAACTCCCCGCGGGTCCAGCGCAGTCGCATCGTCCCGTACTGGGCATTGACGTTGATGTCCCGCGCGCCCGGCAGCTGCTGGAAAATCCGCTCGATCAGCCAGACACACCCCGCGCACGAAATTCCCTGCACCTCCAGCGAGAGCTCCGGCACCCCGGGCGCGGGGCGTTCGGCCTCTGCCTGAAGGGACTCCAGCCACGCGTAATCACGCGACTGAAACAAGGCGTTGTCCGCCGGGGCGGTCACCTCGTCCTTGATCCGGTAATAGCCGCCCAACCCGTGCTCGTGCACGAGCCGGAAAACGTAGGCGCAGCCCGCGCAACAAAAGCCCGGCTCCACCGTGCGGGCATCCGGAAGCGAAGCCCCACAGTGCCGGCACACCGGCTTGGGCGCGGATCCGGATTTCCGGCCCGCCGGACCGACGGCGGACGGTGGGGCCAGTAATGCGCCCTCGTTTGCGACCGGATTCATATCAGAAGCAGATGAAATTCATGGGATCCGGGCCGGGAAAACCGAGCGTGGCCCGCAAGCGCCAACTGATGACCCCGGCCACCGTGAGGGCCAATGCCACACGGACCCGCGCGAGCCAGAGCGGAGAAAGCTTTTGGCGGACCCAGTGGAACTGGGTTTGCGCAAGCCAAAGGAGCGGGACGGTGCCGAGTCCGAAGGCCAGCATCACCTCGGCGCCGCGCGCGGCCGAACCGGCAAGCAACGCGAGCGCCAGAATGAAGTAGAGCGGGCCGCAGGGGAGTAGCGGCGTCGCCAATCCCATCGCCGCCGCCGCCTGCACGCGCGAGCGGCCGCGCAACCATCCCTGTAGCTTCCACGTCAGCCGCCCGAGGGCAGCTATCTTGGGCAGGTGGCGGTCCAACCGCAGCGCGAGCGCGATAAAGAAAAACACCAGCACCCACGGCAACCAACGCAACGCCGACTGCGAGATCAGCAGCAGCGGAGCCCGGCCGATCCCCCCGGCCACGGCGCCCAGCGTGGCGTAACCCGCAAGCCGGGTGACGTGATAGACGGTGCTGACAGTCTGCGCATCCGAACGATCCCCGCGCACGGGCATCAAGGCACACGAAAGCGGACCGCACATCGCAGCGCAGTGCAGACTCGTCACCACTCCCGCGACCAAGGCGGCAGAGGGCGAATTGACGGCGGCAAGTTCCATGGCGGGGCGACTGACGACGGGCCGGCGGGCTCAGCGGGCCGCCCGGGGGGCCAGCGGGACTTCCTGCACCTTGTTTTTTGAAGCGATAAACAGCCAGGCGCCCCACACGCTGATTTGAACCGCAAACGCAGCGACAAACCAGAGCCAGAGTCGGGACTTTTTTTCGGGTACGCTCACTTTTTCGGGGCTTCCGTGGCGCGCAACAAACGCGCTTCGGGTCCGAGGAAGTCAACCTTCCGCTCCAGGTGGAAGCTCCGCGCCAGGTCCTCGATCCTGACCTCAAAATGAAACGGACCGGTGTAGGCCGCACGCGCCTGTTGCAAAATCAGAGGCTGAACGACCTCACCCAACGCGGGGACCGTCACCGGTCGATCAAATCCGATCATGCGAATCCCGGCGGGCGCGTCGTCCACGCGCAAGACGAAGTCTGCGGGCGAATTGCGCTTGTTCACCAACCGCACGAGGTACTGATTCCTGACGTTGACGTCATCAAGGATGTACGGCGCCCCCACCATACGGGTCACCCCGATGTTCGCCGGGCGCAGCGTCGAGATGGCCCACGAGGCGACCGAAGCGCCCACGAGGAGGAGGAAGAAGTAAAGAATCGTACGCGGCCGGATCCACTTCGTTTTTTGACCGCCGAAGGCCCGCATGGAATCATAGCGCACCAAGCCGGTCGGCCGGCCGAGCCGCGTCATCACATCATCGCAGGCGTCGATGCACGCGGTGCAACCGACACACTCCATTTGCTGCCCCTGCCGGATGTCGATCGCCGTCGGGCAGACGTGCACGCAACGGTTGCAGGCAATGCAATCCCCGGCGCCCGCGGTGCCGGACTTGCCACGCGGCTCGCCCCGGACCGCGTCATAGCCAATCGCGAGGGTATGATCGTCGGTCAGGGCCGACTGGATCCGACCGTAAGGGCAGATGACGATACAGACCTGTTCGCGAAACCAGGAAAAGATAAAGTAGGTAAGCGACGTGTACACCGCCATGAACACGAAGACGCTCCAGTGCTCGGTCGGATTGTGCCGCACCATCTCCCAGACCTCCGGCACCGAGACAAAGTACGCGAGGAAGAGATGGGTGAAGACGGCGGAGACCAAAACGAAAAGGGTGTGCTTAAGCGCCTTCCGCAGGATTTTCTCCAGCGACATCGGCGCCGCGGCCAGCGCCCGCCGCCGCACCGCGTCACCCTCGACGAGCCGTTCGATCGGACGGTAAACGTGGTCGAGAAAAACCGTCTGTGGACAAGCCCAGCCACACCAGACGCGGCCGAAGAGGGCCGTGACGAAAAAGAGCGAGAACCCCACGCCGGAAATGACGAAAAAAAGCAGCCAGAGGTCCTGAAACGCAAAGGTCAGCCCGACCAAGTGGAACCGCCGTTGGGCAATATCGAGGAAAACCGCCGGATAGCCGTTGATCTTAATCCACGGGAGCGAGAGGTAGAATGCGATCAGCGCGTACGCCGAGATCCGACGAGCGGAGGCGAACCGCCCCCGCACATCGGCCGGGTAAATAAACGGACGCGAACCGTCCGCGCGAATCGTGGTAACCGAGTCGCGGTTGGGAAACTGCGGAGCAGGCGTGGGCATTGGGGCGTTCGGTGGTCACTGGAACCACCAGCTCGAGCGCGTTGGGGCCGACGCGCTTTGCGGTCAAGGAGTAGGTGCAGGCGGCGCGGAAACTTCGACGACAATCGCCTCTCCCTCCCGGTGCTTACTCATGATGTAGGCGACAACATCGGTAATCTTCTTGGCACCCAGCACGGGGCCCCAAGTCGGCATCCCCTTCGTCAATACGCCCTTCATGACCAGCTCGTGCACCTGCGTCGGCTTGCCGCCATTAATCCACTTGGTGTCGGTTAAGTCCGGCCCGATGGCGACCGGGCTTTCGGTCTTGCCCCGCAGGCTCGGCAGGTGACAGGCCACGCAGTTGGCTTCGAAGACGACCTTACCCCGGGCGACGTAGTCGGCGTTCTGGCTCATTTTCCAGAGTGCCGCGTCATCCAGCGTCGTCGCGGATAGCCGGTCGGCCTCGATCTTGGCCATGGCGATGGAGACGACCTCGGCCTCGGTCTGGCCGATCCCGAGCCACTGGTAGTAGCTCCAGTAGCCGACCCAGAAGACGATCGTGATGTAGAGGGTATTCAGCCACCAGTTGGGCAGCCGTTTGTCGTACTCCGTAATACCGTCATAGGAGTGCGGCCGGAGGGTTTCGTCGGACGATTCAGGAATTGTCTGCTTCATGGCGGGCAGCCGGAGTGGCCGTTTGGAAGGGAAGGTTTTCGAACTGTTCAACGAGTGGTCGCTTCATGCGCAGGGCACGCCAGGCGATGGCGACGTAAATCGAGGAGGCGGTGATGAAGGCCGCGATCGTAAAGATCGCGGCGGAATTTTCGAGGGCGAGGCGGCGAAACATGGGGAAGTTTGAGGGTTAATGGCTATTATTCGTCCCCCGCGGACTTCGCCGTGCTTGCCCGGACTGCTTCCGCCCGGCCGAGTTGCTGGAGGTAGGCGATGAGGGCGACAATCTCCTTGTCGGCCCCGACCTCCGCCCCCGCGGCCCGCAGGTCGTCCGCGATCACCGTGGCCTGTTCTTTGACCCGGGCGGCGATCTGCTCCGGGGTCCAATTCGGATAAGGCACCCCGAGTGTCCGCTGGACGTTCACCTTCGGGGTCAGGCCGGGCACATCGACGCTCCGCTGCTTGAGCATCGGATACGGCGGCATATTGGAGCCCCCGGAGATCGAGCGGGGGTCTTCCATGTGGCGAAGGTGCCAGATATTCGGATACTTTCCGCCCACCCGCGCCAGATCCGGCCCGTTGCGCTTCGAACCCCACTGGAAAGGATGATCGTAGATCGACTCGCCGAGCCGCGAGTAATCACCATAGCGGAGCACGTCCGGCACCATGGTGCGGATCATTTGGGAGTGGCAGGTGTAGCAGCCCTCGCGGACGTAGATGTCGCGCCCGGCCAGCTCCAGCGGCGTATAGGGGATCTGTTTGCGGTCCTCGTTGCTGGCAGCGTTGTGCGAGACGACGGTCGGGATGATCTGGATCAGGCCGCCGGCCACCACCGCCACGAACGTGAGAATCGTAAACGGCGCCGTGTTGACCAGCAGGCGCTCATACCAGTCGGCCCACGTTTTGCCGCGGGAGGCAAAGTGAACATACGCGATGATCACGCACAGGATCGCGCCCACAAGGCCCGCGATGCTGAGGGCTTCTTGACCGAACATCCAGGCGCAGGCGAACCCGACGCCGAGGATTGAGAAGACCACCGGGGGGTTAAAAAACGTGCCGAGGAGACCGATCCGGGCTTCCGCCGGAACCTGACCGTCATCCTCGAAAACCTCGATGGTACCGTTGACCGGTTGGGCGCCGCGCAGGGTCTGCCAGACGTTGTAGACCAGGATGAGAAAGCCGATTAGGTAGAGGCCGCCGCCGATCACGCGCATCAGCATGAGCGGGCGGATGGTGTTGAGGGTGTCGAGGAAGTTGGGATACGCGAGGACGGTGCCGTTCTCCGTGGTGGCATTCAGCATCAGGCCCTGCGTGATACCGCTCGTCCACATGGCCGCGACGTAGAGCAGAATTCCGACGGTCCCGACCCAGAAGTGCAGGTTCGCGAGGGGAACCGAATAGAGCGGTTTGTTCCACAGGCGCGGCAGAAGCCAGTAGATCATTCCGGCGGCCATGAAGCCGTTCCAGCCGAGCGCCCCGGCGTGCACATGGCCGATGATCCAGTCGGTGTAGTGGGCGAGCGCGTTGACCGACTTGATGGACAGGAGCGGCCCCTCAAAAGTGGCCATACCATAGAAGGTAACCGCGGCGGCCATAAACTTAAGCACCGGATCGGTGCGCAACTTATGCCAGGCCCCGCGCAGGGTGAGAAGCCCGTTGAGCATGCCGCCCCAGGAAGGCGCCCAAAGCATCAGCGAAAAGGTCATGCCGAGCACCTGCAGCCACTCCGGCAGCGCGGTATTGAGGAGATGGTGCGGTCCGGCCCAGATATAGACGAAGACCAGCGACCAGAAATGAATCACCGAAAGACGGTAGGAGTAGACCGGGCGCTCCGCGGCCTTCGGGATGAAGTAATACATGATGCCGAGGATCGGCGTGGTCAGGAAGAACGCTACGGCGTTGTGCCCGTACCACCATTGGACGAGCGCGTCCTGCACGCCACCAAAGATCGGATACGAATGCAGCAGGCTGGTCGGCAGCGACAGGTGGTTGACGATATAGAGCATCGCCACGGTGATGATCGTCGCGATGTAGAACCAGATCGCCACATACAGGCTCGGCTCGCGGCGGCGGGCCAGTGTCCAGAAGAAGTTGACCGCGAAGACGACCCAGATCAGCGCCACCGCGATATTGATGGGCCAAATAAGTTCGGCGTACTCCTTGCCGCGGGTCAGACCGAGCGGCAGCGTGACGGCCGCGGCGACGATAATCGCCTGCCATCCCCAAAAATGCAGCGCCGACAGGAAGTCGCTCGCGAGCCGCGCCTTCACGAGGCGCTGCAGGGAATAATAAACGCCGGCAAACATCATATTGCCGACGAAGGCGAAGATCACCGCGTTGGTGTGCAGTGGTCGCAGACGACCGAAGGTCAGAAACTCCTGATTGAAGTTGAGCTGCCAGAAATTGAGCTGGGACGCGACCAACAGGCCCACGAGCATGCCGACCACACCCCAGAGGATGGTGGCGAGCAGGAACTGGCGGACGACCTTGTCATTGAATTCGAGGGTGATTTTTTGCGCAGGCATCGGACGGGGATCGGTTGAAAAATAATCGGTGAGTTGGCGTTTAACGCTTAAATGCGGGGGCAGCCGGAAGGTCCTTCAATTTCCCCGTCCGCGCGGTTCGATCGGCGGGCCAGCCGCGGAGTCTCCTCCGCGAGCGGCAGCAGCGAGTCGCGCTCCGCACTGCTCAGACGGCCCCGCCCGTGCTCCCGGAGGAAAAACACCATAAAGGTGAAAACGAGGCAAAGTCCGACGATAACGGTCAGAGGAACGATCGACATGGGGAACTTCAACTACGGGCCGCGAAGCCCTCCGTGGCGCCAAACCTCGGCGGGGAATAATGGAGAAGTGCGCGGGAGCCGCAAGCGGGCGGTTCCTCCGCCCCAAGCCCGTTATCCAAGCCCCTGCCCTGCGACCGCCCAGTCGCCGGCGAAAGCACGCTGCCCGTGCGCCGATTTTTCATTTCAATCGGCTTTGGGGTTAAAATCGGGTCGGGCGTCATGCGGCGGTGAAGGGGCAGAGCCTACACATCAGGCAGTCGCCGAGGCTCCGCAGGATTTGTCCGTGGCTATGCGTATTTTGGTGAAACGGAATCAGGCAGCAAAAGGCAGCGCATGGACCGAGACCGGCGCTGCGGCGCTCGGTCCGTGCAGATGTTCGCGATAGTCGGACGGGGCCTGGCCCGCCACGCGACGGAAAACCCGGTTGAATTGCGACAAGGATTGAAAACCCGCATCATACGCCGCCTCGCTCACGCGCGTATGCGCATTGAGCAGGAGTTGTTTCACCTTCTCGACCCGCGCGCGCGCAAT
>CAIJFT010000060.1 GCA_903820035.1 uncultured Opitutia bacterium | reverse complement strand
TGGTCGCGCGCCTGAAGATCATGTGCAATCTCGACATCTCGGAACGCCGGTTGCCGCAGGATGGACGCATCGTTTTCAAGCAGTACACCAAAAAGGGGATCGACCTCGACCTGCGCGTAGCCACCGCGCCGCTCAACCATGGCGAAGGCGTCGTGATGCGTATTCTCGACAAGCAAAAATCCACGCTGCCGCTCCCGGCGCTGGGTTTTTCTGAGGAGAATCTTGCGAAGTACCGCGAGTGCATCCGCCAGCCCTACGGCATGATCCTCCATTGCGGGCCGACGGGCTCCGGCAAGTCGATGACGCTGTACTCGGCCCTCAACGAGGTGAATACCACCGACGTCGTGATCCGCACCGCGGAGGACCCGATCGAATACACGCTGGCCGGCATCAACCAGATGCAGATGCACCGGCAGATCGGTCTTACGTTCGCCTCCGCCCTGCGCTCTTTCCTCCGGCAGGACCCCGACATCATCCTCGTGGGCGAAATTCGCGACAAGGAAACGGCGGGCATTGCGGTCGAGGCGGCACTCACCGGTCACCTGCTGCTATCGACACTGCATACGAACGATGCCCCGACGACGATTTCGCGTCTCACGGAAATGGGCATCGAGACGTTCATGATCTCGTCGTCGCTACTCTGCGTTTGCGCCCAGCGGCTCCTGCGCCGCGTTTGTAAGCAGTGCCGCGTGCCGCATACTCCCGAAGGCCGGGAAAGGGAAATTCTCGAGAAGGGGCTTGGTTGGAGTGGTCCGATTTTCCGGGCGAAGGCCAAGGGTTGTCCGAAGTGTGGTGGCAACGGTTACCGCGGGCGCGTCGGCATCCATGAATTGATGACGACCAATGACGAATTGGTGAATGCGATCAACAAGGGCATGGAAGCGGCGGAGTTGAAGCGGATCGCGATGCGCAACGGCATGAAGACCCTGCACCAGGACAGTCTACTCAAGGTAAAGGAGGGTCTGACTACACTGGAAGAGGCGATTGCGAACGTGCCGCCCGACATGTGACGGGGGGGCTGTTCAAGGTGTTGACGGGCGCCGCCGCGTCCCCGCAATGAGGGTGCGATGAATACGAAGTCTTATTGGATCGCCGCAGTCCTCGCGGTGGGCGTCGGCTTGGCCGGTTGCGGTCCCTCCGGCAGGGTTCCCACCGCGCGCGAGCGCCAAGAGGCGGCGCAGCTAGCCGGCGAAGCGCAGTTTGCCGTGACGATCCGCGACTGGTCGCGGGCGGAAAAATTGTTCCTGCAGGCGACCGCCGTACATGGCGACGGGGCGTATTACCTCGGGCTCGGCGCGGTACGGGTCCGTCAAGGTAACCGCGCCGGAGCCAAGGATGCCTACCAGGCTGCGATCAAGGCGTGCGAATTTGATGCCCAGCAGAATCCGAAGGACCCCGAGCCGTGGATCCGTCACGCCTACGTCCTCGCCATCCTCGGGAGGGTCGCCGAGGGGCGCGAGGTGTTGGCCAAGGCCGATAAAAAATTCCCCGACAACCGGCGGTTGCGTTCGTTCATCGACGCCAAGCAATTTGAGACCATGATCGGTTCGCCGGGCTTCAAGGAGAGTGCGCTGTAGGCGCCGCCGCGCCGCATGTCCGACTACAAGGTCGAGTTCCTGAAGGTGGCGTTGGCGCATCTGCTCGCCGTGGTCAGCCCCGGTCC
>CAIJFT010000059.1 GCA_903820035.1 uncultured Opitutia bacterium | reverse complement strand
TTCGCACGAGTTCAACACCGGGCGGGGCAAGGTGGGATACACGGTGGGATCCGACGTCGGCCGGTGGCTGCCGCGCGGGGAGGCGCCGGTGCAATTTGTGGTGATTGAGGGTCCGGTGGACCCCGCCAAGCAACCCTACCGCGGAGGTGACCGCGTGGTCTTCGATGCGAATCGTACCTCCCGGATGTGGCTGCCGGTCACCCGGGCCAGGCTCGTCAATGTCAACACGGGTTCGCCGCAAAGCTACGCCCTAGACGGGGAGCAGGTCGCGGCTCGGCCGCTGCCGCCCGCCTTTAGCCTGGCCGACTTCGAGCGGTTTCTTGGTTCGCCGGAGGCGAAGGTCGGGGCGGAAGGATGGGGGCGTTGGTTGGACCGCCAGCGCCAGTGACCCAGGCGTTCGCAGGGATTTGAACTCAGGGCAATTGCCGCACAGCGTCGGCCAATCCGTGATTAGCGAGGCGGCCGAGCGGTGCACTAAGATGGGGGACGCTTTGGGGTGAGTTACCCTGAGGCGTATATCCAACCACCATGCATCAATCCTTCAAGATCCTCACTCAAGCCGCCGTGCTTATTTTGACTATGGCCGGCCTCCAAGCGGCTAGTCCGTGGTCGGTCCGGCTGCGCGCGACTTACCTCGAGACCGCCGATAAGTCCGACGCCTTCACCGCGTTGGGCATCAATTTTGCCAAGGATTCGGTGACCGTGAACGACAAGTTCATCCCGGAGATCGACGTGGACTATGCTTTTTCAGATACGTGGTCGTCGGAGTTGGTGCTGACGATTCCCCAGTCCCAGGAAGTCTCCCTTAAGGGTGTTGGAAAACTGGGTACATTCCAGCATCTCCCGCCCACGCTGCTCATGCAGTATCGCGCCAATCCGGGCGGCGCGATTCGTCCCTACATCGGGGCCGGGGTGAACTTTACGCTCATCTGGAACAACAAGCTCTCGGTCGCCGGCGTGCCGCTGCACCTGGAACACAGCAGCCTGGGCCTCGCCGCCCAGGCGGGCATTGATTGGAAGATCGAGGGTAATTGGTCGTTGAACTTCGACGTGAAGCGCGCGGCGATCCGCTCCGACGTCTTCGCGGGCGGCGCCCGTCTCACCGAAGCGCGGCTCGACCCGTGGCTGTACGCCCTTGGCGTGCGTTATCAGTACTGAGCGCGTCGGCCATTCCACTCCGGTGGGGTCCGATGTCCTCATCGGGCTGATGCGGCGGGACTCGCGCAGCGAATGACCCGATGCGGACATCGGGTCGCACCGCCGATCTTCTTTCGCGCTTCGAAAACACAGGGCGACCTTCCGACGAGGGTCGCCCTTTCTTGGGCCCGGGCGTGGGCGCCCACGTGCGCCGTAGTCGCGGTGGGAGCAGCGGCTACATGGTCCTCTTCGGGGATCCACGCTTCCGCCTCCGGCTCAAGCGCGGCTACCCGGACAACTTACCTTTTGACCGAGATGACGCCCTTCATCCCGACCATGCAGTGCGCGGGGAAACTGCAAAGGAAGGGGTAGTCGCCCGGGGTGGCCGGAGCTTGAAAGGTGACCTCACCGCTCTCGTTCGGCCCGAGGAGACCGACAGAGGCGACGACCTTGTCTTTGAATTTGGCCGGCATGTAGCCCGTGGCTGCGTCACCCGTGGCGCCGTTGGCGAAGGCGGTCGCATCCGAGCCGGGCTGGAGCAGTACCCAGTTGTGACCCATGACGGTCTTGGGGAGGGTGCACGCGTTGGTGACGACGATTTTGACGGTCTCGCCGGGCGCAACGGTGAGGCTGGTGAGGTCGAACTTCATCGCGTTGTCCATGCCGGTGCGGATCTTGATCACGCGCGGCTCGGTCTCGGCCGCGGTCAAAAGCGAAACACCGGCCAGAACGGCGATGGTGCTCATAGCAGTCAGGAACTTGGATTTCATGGAGGAGAGCATAAGAGAGGCGAGAGATGGACTTGTCGGGTCGGGCTTCGGTGATCCGAGCGGATTCGGCGGTTGCAATTCCGGCACCCAAGTTGACGGAAGGGGCAGCGTTGGCCCAAAGGCTTTCACTTTCATACCCGAGGTCAGAGCTTGATTTGGAACATGACCCCGAACCAGTTCACTTTGTAATCGGCGGGGCCGCCATCGAGCATGACTGCGGTGGGAGCGGCATTCACGTTGCCGCCGGCGAGCACCACGGGGGTGGCGTCGAGGTTGCGGTAGTGCCAGTCGCGGATCGCCTCTTTCTGGAAGCGGTACACGAGGCGCGCCGAGAAGCGGTTCGTGAGCGGAATCCGCAGGCTGGCGTCGAGGTAACTCACGTCGGTGGCGAGGTCGGGCATCCGGTCGCCGGCGAACGGCGCATTCGCGGCGCTGATCGCCCCGCCGATGGTGTAGTCGTAGGCGATCCGGGTCCGGCCGATGGAGTAGGAGTAGTCGATATTGAGGGTCGTCTTGCCGATGTCCTGTCGGAGGCCGGCGCCGACGAGGTGATTGCGGTCGGAGCTGCGGACGTTCCAGGTGTTCAGCAGCGGAAAAATCGGGCCGCCGGGGGCTTGGGCAATGGCGATCGCATTCGCCGGCGTGATCGTGCCGAGGGCCGTGACTTGGCCGATCGTGACCGCGCCGGTGCCGTTGATCGACCGCTGATTAATGCGGCCGAGTTGGTAGGAGTAGAACGCGTAGAGGTTCTGGTGGGGCGACGGCTGGTAGTTCAGGTCGAGGTTTGCCGACCGCTGCGTCTGCTTGGTGAGACCGTAATCGGAGTCCGGAAAGTCGGATTCGCGGCCCTGGAGCGAAATGCCGGCATCGAGGTTGCTGCGCACCATGGTGTCGAGGCGCAGGTTGACGACGTGCTGGTTGCGGTCGGCGAGATCGATGGCGCGGAAGCCGCTGTTCGAGCGGGCGGCCCAACTGGTGACGTTGGTCCCGGCGACGGTCGGGATCGGCACGAGGGCGGAACTGAACGCATCGTCGTAGGTGGAACTGTTGTACGTGCTGCCGCGCTTCCGGTCGTACTCGTAGGAGACGCGCAGGCTGGAGTTGCCGAGGCCGCGGTTGACGTAGCCGAGCTTGAACTTGTCCTCGGAGGTGCGGTCGCGTTCGCGGTTTTCCCGCTGGTTGATCTCGCGTTCGACGGCGGCGTTGAGGCTGGAGACCTTGGTCAGGCGGTAGTCGGCGGTCGGACCGAATTTGAACTGCTTGCTCGAGAACGGCGTGCTCGCGATCGGCAGGTTGCCCGCGGGGTTCGCGTTGGCGCCGAAGAGCAGGTTCTGACCGGAGCCGTCGTTGAGCAGGCGGCCCCAGACGCCGGTGATGCCGTTGAGGGTGAGGCCGCGGGTCTGGTTGCCGGCGGTGGCCGCGTCGGCGTCGAGGTAGACGGCGTTCGGATTCACCGCGAGGTACGGGTCCGTGTTGTTGTCGGTCTCGTAGTACCGGCCCTTAAGTTTCAGATTCAGGCCGGCCGCGGGGTTGATCGAGGCGGTGAGGTCGGCGAGGCGCGTGTCGATTCTCGCGCCGCTGGTCTGCCGGCTGAGGGCGCCGGTGGTGTCCCACGCGCCGCCCGGCAGTACGGTCACATTGGTGAGCGCGAGGTTCGGGATCGTGGTGTACGGGATCAGGTTGTCGTTTTGGCGCCAGGTGCCCCAGGAAACGACGGCGGTGACATAGCCCTGGTGGAAGTCGGGCAACTTGCGCGTGTACTCGGCGCGGGCGTTGTAGGCCTTGTTGTCCGGTGTAAGGTCAAAACGGCCCTGCGTATACGCGCCGGCTGCAGGCGTGGTGGTCACGCCGTTGGGGGGAGTGATCCGGTAGGGCTCCTGGAAGGTGAGGGTGTTGATGTGATTCGTGAACAGGGAGGCGTTGAGCCGGAGGTTGAACGCGTTGAGGCCCTGGGCATGCATCACGCCCGCGAGCAGATCGGTGGTGCGGTAGTCGATCGGCTCCGGAATCTCCATGGGCGCGGTGCCGCCGGCGTTGCCCCAAACGGCGCCGAAGGGCCGGGCGCCCTTGCGCTGCTCCACGGCGTAGCTGAAGTAACCCTTCCACGTCGGGGAGAGGGTGGCGTCGAGCCGCGCGCCGGCCCGTTTGCGGGTGAGGGCGAGGGTGATGTCCTGGTTGGCGGCGGCCGCGGCCGCGACGGCGGCGTTGTCGGCGGCGGTGGACGCCGTGCCGCCGGGCGTGAGGCCGGGCAGCAGCGTTAGGTTGGCGGTGCCGATGCCGCTCCAGACCGACTTGTACCGGTCGGTGAAGACGTGGGGCGTCTCACTGAAGAAGACTTTCACCTGCCATGCATTGGTGCGGCCGAACTGGAGGCCGTAATACTGGTCGTGCCGACCGGCGCCGCCGCCGGTGAGTTCGACGGTGTAGCCGCCCGCCGGTTGCTTCAGTTGGAGGTTGAACTGGTTTACGTAGACCCCGTGGTCGATATCCTGATACGTGCGGAACTGGGCGTTGCGCTCGTCGGCGTCGCCGCCGATCAGGCCGAACTCCAACGTCCCGGAGAATTCCCAGCCGGAGGCAGCCTTTTTGATGTCCGCGGGGGCGAAGGGCAGTTTGAACATCTGGCCGGTGGGCGTGTGCTTGGCGGCGAGCCATTCACCGTCGAGTTCCCGGGTCTTGTTGGCCGCCTGACTCTGGCTGTTGCCGAGGGTGGTGCCGACGCCGGTGGCGGAGTCGGCGAACGGACCGGCGAAGACGGCGGGGAGGAGGGCGGCGCCGAGTCCGGTG
>CAIJFT010000058.1 GCA_903820035.1 uncultured Opitutia bacterium | reverse complement strand
GCTGTGATTTACCGGCGGGCGTCCCGGGCTGAGCACCTCCGGGGGCTGACGCCTTGGGAGACGTCGAATACGGGGCGTCAGGCTCCTCGACTTGGTGCGGCTGGGCCATGGCGAGTCCTTGCTGCGCCGGTGCGGCGGGAGTGTCAATTGACGCCTCCCGGCAGGCGTCCCGAATCTTTGGGTCCGGCTGTACCGGCCGTCGTGACCTCTCGCGAGCGGGCAGGAGCGGAACCACGAAACACACGAAAGACACGAAAGGCCGGTCCGGGCGGAGAGCCCACGGAACACACGGAAGACACGGAAACAAGGCGAGGAGTCGGCGGGTTAGGTCGTGGCTGCGAGCGTCAGCGAGTGGCGGATTCGGTCGGGAATTCCCGCGGAAGAGGAGGCAGCCAAACCACGAAATGCACGAAACCCACGAAAGGCCGAGCCACCGGATTGGTTCCTGCGGGCGCGGCTACTTCTTCACCCGGCGTCCCACCGTCCCACGCTTCGTCTTCGCGGGCGGATCTTCCTGCACGGCCGGCATGCTGTCGAAGTTCAGCAGCTCCCAGAGTTCGAGTCCGCAGGCCTTGGCCAGCTTCTGCAGGGTCGAGAAGCGGATATCGATCTTCCGGCCGGCCTCCATCGACTGGTAATGCTTGTACTTCAGTCCGGCACGCTCGGCAAACGCCTCCTGGCTGAGACCCATGGTCTCCCGGAGTTCCCTTACGCGCGCCAGCAGGCGCTTCGCCGTGTCGTTTGCCACGTCAAAGCATAGTCGGAGATGTCGAGTGCAAACACCCCATCAACGGAAGTGCATCGGCTTTACCCCTCCAACGGAAGTGCTCGCCTAAGACACCCCCCTAAAGGTAGTGCTAAGTCATGCGCGCACGAATCCCCCTCACCGGCATCTCCGCTGTCCGGCGTGGATACCTTCGGGATTAGGCGGCGCGCGATCTCTCACGCCCTGTGCCCCGTATCTTTGATAACATCGCCGTGGCGCTACTGCCCGCCTTGCGCACCACGCTATCGTCGGCTGTCCGCTCGGATTTTTGTGTCGGCTACTTCAACCTGAGGGGCTGGAAGTCCATCGACGATCTCGTCGAGGCTTGGCCCGGCGGAGAGGGGCAGCAGTGTCGGTTGCTGGTGGGAATGCAGCGTCTACCTCAGGATGAATTGCGCGACGCTCTCAGCCTCACCGAAGAAGACCGTGAGATCAGCATGCAGTCTGCCGTGCAGCTGAAGCGGCGGCTCGCCGAAAGCTTTCGCGCGCAACTGACCTTTGGAGCGCCAACCGAGGCGGATGAAGCGGGGCTGCGCCGCCTCTCGGCTCAACTCAAGGCCGGGAAGGTCGTGGTGAAGTTGTTCCTGCGCCACCCGCTGCACGCGAAACTCTATCTCTGTTTCCGCACCGACCACGACAGCCCGATTGTCGGCTACCTCGGGAGCAGCAACCTGACGTTTGCAGGCTTAAGAGGGCAGGGGGAGCTCAACGTCGATGTCCTCGATCATGATGCCACCGCCAAGCTGAAACAGTGGTTCGACGACCGCTGGAACGACCAGTGGTGTCGCGATATTACGCAGGAGTTGATTCAGGTCATCGACGAAAGTTGGGCGCGTGAGGACCTCCTGCCTCCCTATTGGATTTACATCAAGATGGCCTACCATCTTGCCGAGGAGGCGAGGGCTGGCCTCAGCGAGTTCTCAATTCCGCCCGACCTTCGCGGGGAGCTGACCGAATTTCAGTCGGCCGCGGTAAGCATCGCCGCTCGGCACCTGCAGAAACGCGGCGGCGTGATCCTCGGTGACGTCGTCGGCTTCGGCAAAACCCGTATGGCCACCGCCCTGGCCCGCGTCTTTCAGGATCCGCCTTACTCGCTCGAGACCCTCATCCTCTGTCCGAAAAATCTGACCGGCATGTGGGAGGATTACGCCCACCGCTACCGGCTGATCGCCAAGGTCGTATCCGTTACCCAGGCCCAACGCGTCCTCCCCGACCTGCGCCGTTACCGCGTAGTGATCGTCGACGAGAGCCATAATCTCCGCAACCGCGAGGGACGGCGTTGGACCGTCATCCGCGACTACCTGTCCCGTAATGCCAGCAAGTGCATTCTGCTCTCGGCGACGCCGTACAACAAAACCTATCTCGATCTCGCCAACCAATTGCGGCTCTTCCTGGCTCCCGACGACCCGGTCGGGATCCGGCCTGAGTCCTACCTCCGCGCAGACTGCGACGGTCGGGTCGAGGAGTTCACCCGTCGGCACCAGTGCGCGGTCAACTGCCTCGCCGCCTTCGAAAAGAGCCCGCACCCCGACGACTGGCGCGAACTCATGCGCTTGTTCATGGTTCGGCGCACCCGTAGTTTCGTAGAGCGTAATTACGCCCTGACGGAGTGCCCGACCTGCACCACGGGCGTAACCGGAACCCAGACGCAGTGCCCGAAGTGCGGGCGTGCCAAGGCGAAGGCGGACCGTCGTTTCCTCCTCCTCGGCGACGGTCGGCGGTTTCACTTTCCGAAGCGCCACCCTAAGGCGCTCACTTTCCGAATCCGCGATCGCGATCCTGGTGACCAGTACGCCCGGCTCTACTCGGCGCACGTGGTGGATACTATCCGCGTCCTGCGTCTCCCTCGCTACGGGCTCGCCAACTATCTCCGGCCCACGCCGGACCGGCCGCCGACGGCTGCGGAGAGCGAGGTCATGGCCAACCTTTCGCGGGCCGGTCAGCGCCTGATCGGCTTCTGCCGCACCAACCTCTTCAAGCGACTCGAAAGCAGCGGGCACTCCTTCCTGCTTTCCGTACGCCGACACATTGTACGCAACGTCATCTGGCTCCACGCCCTCGACCGGGGATTGCCTCTGCCCATCGGCACCCAGGACGCCGCCCTCTTCGACACGCGGGCGGATGATCACGACAGCGACAGCTCGCTCTTCGGGGCGGATGAGGAGCAGGGCGCCGAGGCGGCTCCGTCAGGCGAAGCGAGTACGATGGCCGCATTTCAAGTCGAGGCTGCCGCCGCCTACCGCCTGCTCCACGAGACCCACGCCGTGAACTTCGACTGGCTGCGCAGCGACCTGTTCATTCCCGATTTGGCGCAGCACCTTAAATTGGATGCAGAGCGCCTGTTGTCGGTCCTCGAACTCGCCGGGCCGTGGAATCCCGCCGCCGACTACAAGCTGGCTGAGTTGGAGAAGCTCCTTACCGCCACCCACGCGAAGCAAAAGGTCCTGATCTTCTCTCAGTTTGCCGACACCGTCGGCTACCTCGCCGAACAACTCGCCGCCCGCGGCGTATCGCGCGTCGCCGCCGTCACCGGCGATACGGAGTCTCCGGCGGATTTCGCCCGCCGCTTTAGCCCGGTCAGCAACGAGGCGCGTGATAAGATCACCCCCGGTCAGGAGATCCGCGTCCTCGTGGCGACGGATGTCCTCAGCGAGGGCCAGAACTTGCAGGACGCCGCCATCGTCGTGAACTTCGATCTTCCTTGGGCCATCATCCGGCTCATCCAGCGTGCCGGCCGCGTGGACCGCATCGGCCAGACGGCGGAGGATATCCTGTGCTACACGTTTCTGCCCGCCGAAGGCGTCGAGCGTCTCATCCGCCTCCGGTCCCGCGTGCGCCAACGGCTGCAGGAGAATGCCGAAGTCGTCGGCACCGACGAGACGTTCTTCGAGGATGAACGCCACGACGGTCTGATCCACGACTTGTTCACCGAGCGCTCCGGAATTCTCGATGATCCGGATGATGAAGAGGTCGATCTCTCATCGCTCGCGTACCAAATCTGGAAAAACGCCAGCGAAGCCCAGCCTGCGCTGAAGAAGGCGATCCCCGAATTATCCAACGTCGTCTTTTCTACCAAGTCGCTCGCGGCCGTACCGCCGCGTCGTCCCGGCCCGGCCGGAGTCACGCCGGTCGCCGGAGCCATGGTGTATGTCCGCACCGCCGACGGAAACGACGCCTTGGCCTGGGTCGATGAGGCCGGCCGCACCGTCACGGAGTCGCAGCACGCCATCCTGCACGCCGCCGCCTGCGAGCCCGATACACCGGCTCAGCCGCGTCTCGCCAATCATCATGCTCTCGTCGAGGGCGCGGCCCGCGGTATTCAGGCGGAGCATGCCGCCACCGGCGGTCAACTCGGGCGTCCCTCGAGCGTGCGCCGCCGCGCCTACGAGCGGCTCAAGGCCTACGCCGCGCAGGTGCAGGGCACGTTGTTCGACACCAAACCGCTCCAGCAGGCACTCAATGCGATCTACGAGCAGCCGCTGGCGGAGTCCGCCCGCGATCTCCTCAGCCGTGAACTGCGGACGGGAATCTCCGACGAAAAACTATCCGAGCTGATCCTGTCGCTGCACGAGGAAGATCGCCTCTGCGTGCCCAAGGACGCCGCCCATGCCCGCGAGCCGCAGATCCTCTGCTCGCTCGGCCTGCGCCACCCCTGACCTCGCCATGCCGCTTCACTTCGACCGCGCCCGCCCGCTGCTTCAATCCGGCGACTTCGCCCACCTCTTTCGCCAGGAACTCGGGTGGGAGCCCGATACTCAGAAAGTCACCCTGCGCGTCGACGACCGGGATTTCATGCTGACCGCCTTTGCCGGCAAGCGAGGATTTACCGCCTGGCTGTGCGAATGCGCCGACGGCCGGCTGCCGCTCCACGCCACCCGGCTGAAGATCGACCGCGCCCTCACCGAAACCAGTTTCGAGCACCTCGTCGTTTTCGCCACGCCGGCCCGCGATCGGCAGTCATGGATGTGGGTGCGGCGCGAGGCCGGCAAGCCGGTGGCGCCCCGCACCCACGAGTATTTCCGCGAACAATCCGGCGATTCGCTGCTCCAGAAACTCGATGCCCTTTTCATCTCCTTCGAGGACGAGGAGGCGGGCATCACCATCTCCCAGGTTGCCGGCCGCGCCCGCGCCGCCTTCGACGTCGAGCGCGTCACCAAGCAATTCTACCGCGACTTCGACACCCAGCGGAAGTCGTTCGTGAAATTCATCGCAGGCATCGAGGTCGTCGCCGACCGCGAATGGTACGCCTCGGTGATGCTCAACCGGCTGATGTTCGTCTACTTCATCCAGCGAAAGGGATTCCTGGACAACGATCGCGACTACCTCCGGCAGCGGCTCGCCCGCTGCCAGGCGGAGAAGGGGCGCGACAAGTTCTACTCGTTCTACCGCTACTTCCTGCTCCGGCTCTTTCACGAGGGCTTCGGCCGGCGGCGGGCCGACCGTTCCGCGGACTTCGAAAAACTCCTCGGCCGCATTCCCTACCTCAACGGCGGCCTCTTCGACGTGCACGAACTCGAGCGGCCGGAGCGCTACGGCAAAGCCATCGAGATTCCGGACAAGGCCTTCGAGGCGATCTTCACTTACTTTGACCGATACCAGTGGCACCTCGACGAGCGGCCGCTGCGGAACGACAAGGAGATCAACCCCGACGTCCTCGGCTACATCTTCGAAAAATACATCAACCAGAAACAAATGGGGGCGTATTACACCAAGGAGGACATCACCGACTACATCGGCAAGAACACCATTCTGCCGTTCCTCCTCGATGCCGCCCGCGCCAAGTGCAAAGTCGCGTTCGAAAATCCGGCCGGCCCGACGGTCTGGGACCACCTGCGGGCCCAGCCCGACCGTTACATCTACGAGCCCGTCCGCCGCGGCACGGAGCGTCCGCTGCCGCCGGACATTGAGAAGGGCGTCGAACCCGCGAAGCCCGGACTCCTCGAACGCCGCGCCGGTTGGAACCGCGCCGCGGCGGCCGAATTCGCGCTGCCCACGGAAATCTGGCGGGAGGTGGTGACCCGCCGTCAGCGGTGCGCCGAACTCCGCCGCAAGCTCGCCGCCGGCGAAGTCCGCGAGGTCGCCGACCTCATCACGCTCAATCTCGATATCCGTCAGTTCACCCAGGACGTGATCGCGCAGTGCGAGGGCCCGGACCTCCTCCGCGCACTCTGGCACGCGCTGGAAAAGGTCACGGTGCTCGACCCGACCTGCGGGTCCGGCGCGTTCCTCTTCGCCGCGCTCAACCTGCTGGAACCGCTCTACGAAGCCTGCCTCGACCGCATGGAGGCGTTCGTCGGCGATCTCGAACGCTCCGGCGAGAAGCACCGGCCCGAGAAGTTCGCCGACTTCCGCGCCGTATTGAAGCGCGTGGCTGATCACCCGAACCGCCGCTACTTCATTTTCAAGAGCATCATCCTGCAGAATCTCTACGGGGTGGATATCATGGAGGAGGCGGTCGAGATTTGTAAGCTCCGCCTCTTCCTCAAACTCGCCGCCCAGGTCTCGCCCGACGCGACGAAGGACAACCTCGGCATCGAGCCGCTGCCCGACATTGATTTCAATGTCCGCGCGGGCAACACCCTGGTCGGATATGCGACGGCGGAGGAGGTCCGGCGGTCAATGACCACGGAAACGTCCAAGGGTGCGGACCAGCTTCGGCTTTTGGACGACGAAGCGCTCTCGGCGTTTGATCGCTTTCATGCTCGGTGTGCAGATGTCGACGATGCGTTTGCAAAATTCCGAGAGCGCCAGACCGAGGGCGACGGTTCCGTGCCCGCCGCGCACAAGCAGGAGTTGCAGAAACGGCTCTCGGCCCTGCGCGATGAGTTAAACCGCTACCTCGCGACGGACTACGGGGTGAAAACGAAGGACAAGGCGGCCTTCGAGAAATGGGCGACGTCACATCAGCCGTTTCATTGGTTTGTGGAGTTCTATGGGATCCTGAAGGCTGGTGGCTTCGATGTCATCATTGGGAATCCGCCGTATGTAGAAATTTCTGATCTCAGAGGTCACTATTCGGTCAGAAATCTGAAGTTAATCGATACGGGAAATCTCTACTCCATCTGCGCTGAGCGTTTTATCTGCCTCCTTCGAGCAAGAGGGCGGTTGGGGATAATTATCCCGATCAGTTCCGTCTCCACTCCGCGAATGTTGCCCCTAATGCAGGAGTTGAACCGAAGTATGTCACCGTTGTGCGTTAGCAATTTTGCAGTGCGCCCCGGAAAACTCTTTGTCGGCGTTGACATGAATCTGACGATCGTTGTCGGTCAGAAGGTCGGTTTGACTTCAAACTCTTTGATTTTTTCGACGACCTACAATCGATGGGGGGAGGAGGGGCGGGAGGTTCTCTTCCAGTGTCTAGCATATGCTGCAAGCGCTTTGGTGGAAAGCGCTGAGGCGATGGCGAAGACGGGCACCGCCACCACAAACGCCATTATCACGCGAATTTCCTCACATGGAAAATTCGAGCGACTTCGTGCCGGAAGTCCGGAATCGGAGCAGCTCTACTATCATAGCGGTGGTCGCTATTTCCGGAAATGCATTCGCGATCAGTTATCGAATGAATACAAGGAGCTGCGGGTCAAATCTGGAGCAGGAAACGCAGTAATCTGTCTCCTGTCGTCGTCTCTCTATTATTGGTTTTGGATTACAATTTCCGATTGCTATCATGTGACCAAGCGCGACATCGGCGCACTGCCGGTCCCTGATTCGTTGCTGTCTGATCGAGCGACAAAGTCGCTTGCCGACAAGCTACTCGCCGACCTTTGGAAGCACGCAGAAGAGCGACTTCGGAATCGTGCGGATGGAAGTCAGCGAAGAGAGGTTAATTTCCACGTGGGAGAGTCAAAATCCATCTTGGATCAAATCGATAGGATGCTTGCGCGGCACTATGGTCTATCTGACGAAGAACTAGATTTCATCATCAACTATGACATTAAGTATCGCGTGGGTCGCGGAGTCGGTGACGACGAATGACCGTGACGCCGTCCCTTTGTCTCCGCCCTCGTGATCCCGTTTGGCCGCGCCGCTTGTCCGAGCGCCTCGGTCGCGACGCCCTGTGCGAACTCTTTACCCTGGGCAACCCGGACCTGCTCCGGAATCCCACCACGGCGCTATTCTGCTCGGCCCGGTGTCCCGGTGATCGGTTGCTGAGCGCCTATGATCAGGCCGCCCGGTGGCGGGATACCGGCCGCTGTGTCATCGGCGGCTTTCACGCGCCGGTGGAGAAGGCATGCCTGCGCATCCTCCTGCGCGGGCGTCAGCCGATCATCGTCTGCCCCGCCCGGGGATTGCCGCAGCGGCTCGCGCCGGAACTTCGCGCCGCGTTCGATGCCGGCCGGGTGCTGGTCCTGACGCCGTTCGCCGGCGCCGTGGATCGGGTCACAGCCGAGTTGGCCGATCGCCGTAACGAGGTGGTGGCCGCCCTGGCCGACGAGGTGTGGTTTGCGCACATTACCCCCGGCGGCCGGATGGCACGCCTGGCGGAACGCGTGCGGCAGTGGACGTCCCCGTAGCCCTGCGCGTGAGGGCAGGGCTACGGGCAGGTTGCTTTCCCAGGCGCCCTGGACGTAACGGCGGCGGTTGGGGAACCGCCGCTCCGGGGGCTCCATTTTTGAGTTCTAGCCAATTCTACTTAATTCTAGCAAAAAAGAGCTATAAATGGCTAGAAATGGGTAGGGCCACGGGGTGGCCTCATGATGGACCCAATCAAAAATCCCTTCTCCCCGGGCGCCGGTTCGCCTCCGCCTGAACTGGTCGGCCGCGCCGGTATGCTTGAACAAGCTCGAGTCCTGCTCGGTCGCGTCAAAGCGAAGCGCCCCGAGAAGAGCATCTTGCTCACCGGTCTCCGTGGCGTCGGCAAGACGGTGCTCTTGAATGAAATCGAGCGGCTCGCGCTCCAGACCGGTTATCGCACGGTCGCGGTCGAGGCGCACGAAGACAAATCGCTGGCGGCGATGCTGGTGCCCCCGCTGCGCAAGTTGCTCTACGAACTGGATCGGGCGGCAGGCGCGGGTGACAAAGCCAAACGGGCCTTGGCTGTGCTGAAGGGTTTCATCGTCGGCGTGAAGGTTTCGCTCGGCGATCTTGAGGTGGGTCTCGATATCGATCCCGAGAAAGGCGCGGCCGACAGTGGCGACCTGGAGAGCGACCTGCCAAATCTGCTGGTTGCGGTCGCGGAAGCCGCCGAGGAGCGCCAGATTCCCGTCGCGCTGCTGATCGATGAGCTGCAGTATTTCAGCGCGAAGGAGCTGAGCGCGCTTATCATGGCGATGCACAAGATGCAACAGCGCCAGCTGCCGATGGTGCTCCTGGGGGCTGGTCTGCCCATTTTGCCGGGGCTCGCCGGAGAATCGAAATCCTATGCCGAGCGCCTGTTCAGCTTTCCGGATATCGGGGCGCTCTCGGAAGCCGATGCCATCAAGGCGCTGCAGGACCCGACCAGAGCCGTTGGGGTGGAGTTTGAGGCCGCCGCCGCCCGGACTATCTATCGATTGACCCAGGGTTATCCCTATTTTCTCCAGGAGTGGGGTTATCAGGCATGGAACCGCGCCGAGGCGTCTCCCATCACCGCGCGCATCGTCAAGGCGGCCACCGCCACCGTAATCCAGCGGTTGGACGAGAATTTCTTCCGGGTACGCTTCGACCGGCTGACACCGGGTGAAAAACGGTTTCTTCGCGTGATGGCCGGACTTGGCGCCGGGCCGCACCGCAGTGGCGACATTGCGACCGGACTTGGCGTCAGGATCGGCAGCCTCGGTCCGGTGCGGGCCAAGCTGATCTTAAAAGGAATGATCTACAGCCCGGCCCACGGCGACATGGCGTTTACCGTGCCGCTTTTCGATGAGTTTATGCTGCGGGCGATTCCCAAGCTGAAGGAAGTGGTCGACTAAACCCTCAGTCCCTCGACGCCGTAGCCCTGTCGTGAGCGCAAGGATACACGGAGGGGCGCTTGCCCAAGCGCCCGGGATGACCCGGCGGCGGTTGGGAAACCACCGCCGGGTCGTTCGTTTCCGTGTTGTTCCGGGTATTCCGCGGGCCACCCCGGGTTTTTGTGTGTTTCGCGGTTCTCCGGTTTTTAGCCGGGAAGAAGGTTCACGCGGAGGCGCGGAGAGGCGGAGAATATTGGTGCAGTGCGGAGGGGTGGAGTCGGATGGCGGCGCCGGAAGGCTCGGGCCGCTCGCTGGCGC
>CAIJFT010000057.1 GCA_903820035.1 uncultured Opitutia bacterium | reverse complement strand
GCGGTGTCGAAGAAGAAAGGATGCTCCTTCCCGGTGCGAAACGTGCGAAGGATGGCCTCCACGTACGCGGCGGACTTTGCGTTGGGGCCGGCCGGCGTGCGGGCGCCGTGGTAGCGTCCATCGATCGCCACCGCGACAAAACCGGCGCGTGCGAGCTCCGCGAGGAACGGCCGTTGACCCTCCTTGTTGCCGCCGGTGCCGTGCAACACGATCACCGCGGGGCGGCGTGCCCCCTCCACGAGGCGCGGCGCTTGCACGAGCAGGCCCGGCACGCGTTGGCCGATTTCCGTGGCAAAGCTAAAGGCGGTCTCGGCGAGGCCATCCGTGGTGACGGGCGGGACGGTTTCCGGCGCGAGAGCGACGCGCGGCCGCTCGAGCAGTTGCAGAAACGCGGGACGGGAGTCCGCGGCGAAGGCGATGCAGGTGAGGCCGAACGCGAGCGCGGCGTGGGGAAGCCGGAACATAGTGAGGAGATGCAGCCGGCTTCGCCACGCCGGTGCAAGCGGGGAGGAGGGGTGGTCGATTTGTCGCCGCGTTCGAGCCGCGGGCGAACGCGTGGTCCTGCGGTGAGGACCACGTTGTCGCTGCGCGCCAACGCGGCTACAGGTCGGATCAAATCGCGGATCGCGCAGCCGGATTGAAGCCGGCGCTACGTTTTCGTCGCGCGGTTGAGGGCGCTGACGATCGCCTTGATTGACGCGAGTTCGATGTTCGTGTCGATGCCGGCGCCGAAGAACGTCTGTCCGCGTTCCGTCTTGATTTGAATGTAGCTGACGGCGCGTGCTTCGGAGCCCTTGCCGAGCGAGTGCTCGGCGTAGCTCAGTACTTCGAATTTGGGCAGCGGCGTGGCGGCGAGCGCGCGGGTGAAGGCGTCGATCGGTCCGTTGCCGCCGCCGACGAGTTGGTGGCGGGCGCCGTTGATGGTAACGCTGGCTTCGCAGGTTACGGCGCTGTCGCGCTCGGTCGTCTTGAAATGCTCGAGTACCAGCGGGGTATCGCGATCGAGGTACTCGTGGCGGAAAATTTCGAGGATGTCGGCCGGCTGCAGCTCCGTGCCCTTGGCGTCGGCCACGTCGTTGATGATCCGTCCGATTTCCTTGTGCATGAGTTTCGGCAGGGAGAAGCCGAATTCGTTTTCGAGGATGTAGGCGACGCCGCCCTTGCCGGACTGGGCATTGATGCGGATGATCGCTTTGTAGCTGCGGCCGATATCGGCGGGATCGATCGGGATGTAGAGCACATCCCAGGGTTCGTCGGCTTTTTGCGATGACCACGACTTCTTGATCGCGTCCTGGTGGGAGCCGCTGAAGGCGGTGAACGTGAGTTCCCCGGCGTAAGGCTGGCGCGCGGGCACTTCGAGGCGGGTGGTGCGTTCGTAGACCTCGCGGATTTCGTTGATGTTCGAGAAATCGAGGTTCGGGTGGATACCGTGCGTGTAGAGGTTCAGCGCGACGGTCACGATATCGAGGTTGCCGGTGCGTTCGCCGTTGCCGAAGAGCGTACCCTCGACGCGGTCGGCGCCGGCGAGCATGGCCAACTCCGTCGCGGCGACGCCGGTGCCCCGGTCGTTGTGCGTGTGCAGCGAGATCAGGGTGCAGTCGCGGCGCGTGAGGTGGTTGGACATCCACTCGATCTGGTCGGCATGGATGTTGGGGGTGGCGTACTCGACCGTCGCGGGCAGGTTGAGGATGATCTTGTTTTCGCGGGTCGGCTGCCAGGCGTCCGTCACGGCCTCGCAGATCTCCAGCGCGAATTCGAGTTCCGTGCTGGTGAAGCTTTCCGGCGAGTATTCGAAACGTAGCGTCGTGCCGGCGGCGACCAGGGGCGCGGCGTGTTGCTTCACCCAGCGCGTGCCCTGCACTGCGATCTTCACGATGTCCGCCCGCGTGGCGTTGAACACGTGCTTCCGCTGGGCGGGTGAGGTGGAGTTGTAGAGGTGAAAGATCGCGTTCCTGGCGCCTTTCAGGGCCTCCATGCTGCGCGTAATCAACTCTTCGCGGCACTGGCAGAGAATCTGGATCGCGACGTCGTCGGGGATGCGTTTCTCCTCGATCAGACGCCGGCAAAAATCGAACTCGATCTGGGAAGCGCTCGGGAAGCCGACTTCGATCTCCTTGAAGCCGATGCGGACGAGCATCTCGAAGTACTCGAGTTTTTCGTCGACGCTCATGGGCTGGGCGAGGGCCTGATTGCCGTCGCGCAGGTCGACGCTGCACCAGATGGGGGCGTGCGTGTGCGTGCGGCCGGGCCACTGGCGGTTGGGCAGATTAACCGGCGGGAAAGGCCGGTATTTGGAAATGGGAGCGGATTGCATGACCGAGGAATCGACTGACGAAATGAAAGGGAAAGGACTTTGGATGATGGCCGCCGGTTGTAAGACGGTCAGCCTAGGCTCATGCCGCGTTCGGCGGCGACAGGGAAATCAGGCGACGCACGACCCGCCGCTAGCGGCGTCCTCAAAGGTCGTGCGCGGGTGTAAGTCGAAGCGAAGCCTGGAGCGATACTCGCATGAGGTCGCCGTCTTGGTAGCGGTCGTGTCGAAGCGGTGTCAAGGGTGGGTTCCGTCGCCGCCTTTCTAGGGTGTAACCCGCTCTGCCAAGGCACGTCTTGCCTGTTGTGCATGTCCTTGCCTCCATCGTTCTATGCCCGACGACGCCAACCCGCCATTTGACTTGGCCGGCTGCCTCGACCGGGTGCGGCGGAAGGACCAGCTGGCGGCGCGCGACCTGGTCGGTCACCTTTATCCGTTGGTCATCCGGATTGTGCGAGCTCATCTCCCGCGGCGGGTGGCGGAGGAAGACCTTGCTCAAGAGGTGTTCATGAAGATGTTTTCACGGCTGGCACAGTATCAGGGCGCGGTGCCCTTTCCGCACTGGGTATCGCGGATTGCGGTCACCACCTGCATCGACCACCTGCGCGCGCAGAAGCGCCGGCCGGAATTTCGCTGGGCGGATCTCTCGGAAAACGAGGCCGATGTCCTCGATGCGGTGATGACGAACGAGAACGATGTTCCGGCCAACGACGCGATGGCCTCCCGTGAACTGGTCCACAAGCTTCTGGACCAGTTGAAACCCGACGACCAGCTCGTGGTGCGTTTGCTGGATTTGGAGCAGAAGACGATCGCGGAGATCGCGGTGCTGACCGGTTGGAATCAGTCGCTCATCAAAGTTCGCGCTTTCCGGGCGCGTCGGAAGCTGCAGAAGTTGTTTCAGGAACTTAAGCGAAGGGAACGATCATGAACCACGACATCACGAATCCCCGTCACCCCTGGGCCCGCCTCACCCAGGCAGCACGTCAGGCGCCGGTGGACGGTGACACGGCCGCGCCCTTCGGTTTCGCCACGCGGGTGGCGGCGTTGGCGCGCGACTTGCGTGGCGCTTCGCTGCTGGATCGATTTGCGCTGCGGGCGGTCGGGATCGCCTCGATTCTTGCGATCCTCAGCGTGGCCGTGAACTACCAGGCGGTCTCGGCCGGAATTTTCGGGATTTCAGGGGTCGCTTTGGAGGATATCGATCTCCTGTCGCCCGATGACGCGGTTTCCATCGTGCTTGATTTGGGCGACTGAAGATGGACAAGCCTTGGAAGGTAATCTTTGCGTTCGTGCTCGTTTTCATCGCGGGCGCGATTTTTGGCGGCGTGTTCACGGTCAGTTTTTCCGCCCGCCGGGCCCCGGGGGCCGCCAAGGCGAATCCGGCCGGACGTCAAGGTGCGTCGCCGGCGGCGACTCCAGCACGCCCCAAGGGCGAAGGGCAGGGCGCGGGGTTACTCGCTCGGACTAATTCCCTCACGCCGGCGGTGATACGCCAATTTACCTTACGCCTCGAACTCTCGGCCGAGCAGAAGGAGCGCATCGGGCCGATCGTCGGCCGGGCTTCGGAAGATCTCGTGCGGCTAAGGCAGGAAAACCTCGTCGACACGGCGCGGGTGACCGAGCGCATGTACACGGATGTAGCGGCGGTTTTGACCTCGCCGCAGCGCACTGAACTTATGGCGATGACCAGACAGATGGAGGAGCGCGTGATGGCCGAGCGGCGCAAGCGGGCCGAGGCCGCCGCCGCAGAGTCGGCCCGGCCGGTGGTGGCGCCGGCTCCGGTCAAACCGGTGGCCCCGTGACGGGCCACGAAATTCGGAATTAGCAGTTGCGCTGCGGGGCGTGCCTCGCATGGTTCGCGCCGGCCAGGTGCCATGCATGGGCAGGCGCGTGAACTCCGCCAGGACCGGAAGGTAGCAACGGTAACGACGTTCTCCTAGTGCCGTGGAGTGCCTGGCCACTTTTTTTCTCCGGGCCGCGTTCTGCGCGAGGTGGTTTGGCGGATGAGCCTGGAAGTTCCGTAAACCAGATCGCGTTTTCGGCTTTTCACGTACAACCCCCGGCCCTCAACTCTCGTTCGCTTGTCCTCCACCTACCAAGTCATCGCCCGCAAGTGGCGGCCGCAGACGTTTGAAGACCTTGTCGGTCAGGACCACGTGGTGCGTACGTTGCGGAACGCGATTGCCCGCAACCGCATCGCCCACGCCTATCTCTTCGTCGGGCCGCGAGGCACGGGCAAGACCTCCACGGCGCGCATCTTCGCTAAGGCGCTCAATTGCACCGGCGGGCCGAAGGCGGATTTCGATGTGAACGATCCGGCCTGCAAATCCATCGCCGACGGCTCGCACCTCGATGTGATCGAGATCGATGGTGCTTCGAATAACGGTGTCGATCAGGTCCGCGACCTGCGGGAGACCGTCCGCTACGCACCGGCACAGGGAAGGTACAAGGTCTACATCATCGACGAGGTCCACATGCTTTCGACCGCCGCGTTCAACGCGCTGTTGAAGACGCTCGAGGAGCCGCCGGCGCACGTGAAGTTTGTTTTCGCCACGACTGATCCGCAGAAGGTGCTGCCGACGATCGTCTCGCGCTGCCAACGCTTCGATCTGAAGCCGATTCCGAACGAGCTGATCGTCGAGCGGCTCAAGAAGATCGCGGTCGAGGAAAAGATCATAGTGTCCGACGGCGCGCTCGCCTGTATCGCGCGACTTGCCGACGGCGGCATGCGGGACGCGCAGTCGATTTTCGACCAGATGATTTCGTTTTGCGGCGCGGAGATTACCGAGCCCGACGTGCTGGACGTGTACGGCTTGGTGGCGGGCGACAAGATCGCCGCCTTGGCAACCGCGCTGGCTTCGGGGAACCACAAGCAGATCGTCGCGATCGTCGACGAGTGCGACGCAGCCGGCCGCGATCTGGTCCGGCTCCTGATCGATCTGCAGGCGCTGATCCGTTCCGCGTTGCTTGATTCGATCGCGCGGGGCGGCCGGAGCGATAGCCTCGGCGGCGCCGCGCTGACGACCGAGCAAATCACGCGCATGCTCGACGGACTGCGCGAGGGCGAGGGTAGTGTGAAGCTGGGCTTGGCCGAAAAAATTAATTTCGAAGTGACTCTGCTCAAGGCCGTCGAGGCCAGCCGGGCCCGGGCGATTGACAGTCTGATCAAGGAGCTCACCGCCCTGGCGGACGAATCTCCGGTCACGGACGCCGCCGGCGAAAAAAAAAAGACCTGATTGACCGTTTGGAGGCCCGACTCGGCGCGGCCCAAAGTGAACGCCGCCCGGCGGTGATCGCGGAAGTTCCTTCGCCGGTCCAGGCACTCACGGTTACGCCGCCGGCGGAAGTTTCTACGGCGGTCGCGGAGCCAGCGGCCGTTCCCAACGATGCGTCCGCTGTGGAATGGCCGGACGACGCCGTAGAGTCGGCGTTTCGCGCCGAGGCGAAGGAGCGGGGCGAGGTGGTGGTGCCGGCGCGTCCGATTGAGGGGAGCGCCGAACCCGCGGACACAAAGCCGCTACCGGCACTCGTCGACCTGGTGAATCGTATTCCCCCGGAAGTCCGCGAGGCGCTGGAGGACCTGTTCCGGGCCCGATTTGTCACGGTCAAGCGGGTGCCGGCAAAAGCCCTGAAACATTAGGCGCCTAGGCTTACATCGCCGTGCGAGGGCGCTGCAGTAGGTTGGAATCGGGGCCGCTGCCTCACGCCTCCCGCCATTCCTCGCCGATGGCCCGACGGCCGGTAACCGCCGAACCGAAGACATAGGTGAAGACGACGTGATCGGCGAACGGCGATTGCAG
>CAIJFT010000056.1 GCA_903820035.1 uncultured Opitutia bacterium | reverse complement strand
GCCCAGGTTGCTTTCCACCATCGCGCCCATGATCGACGTGTTGCCGGCGGCGATCTGGGTGATCAGGGCGCGGAGGACTTCGGGCTGTAGCTCCGGTTTCTTGGCGGAGTTGTCGTGTGAGCAGTCGACGAGGATGGATTTCGGCAAGCCGGCCTTGGCGAGGAGTTGCTCGGTTTGCGCGATGTGCGCCGGCGAGTAGTTGGGGCCGGCGGCGCCGCCGCGGAGCACCACGTGGCAGTCCGGGTTGCCGCGGGTCACGATGGCGGAGGCGGAACCGTCGAGGTTGATGCCGAGAAAGGTCTGCGGCTGCGACGCGGCCTTGATGGCGTTGATCGCGGCCTGAAAGGTGCCGTCGGTGCTGTTCTTGAAGCCGAGGGGCATCGAGAGGCCCGAGGCCATTTGCCGGTGGGTCTGCGACTCGGTCGTGCGGGCGCCGATGGCGCCCCAGCAGACGAGGTCGGCCATGTACTGCGGCGTGATCGGATCGAGGAATTCCGTGGCGGTGGGGAGGCCGAGATCGAGCACATCGCGCAGAAATCCACGTCCGAGGCGCAGACCGGCGGCGATATCGTGGGAGCCGTCGAGGTGCGGGTCCATGATCAAGCCCTTCCAGCCCACGGTCGTGCGGGGTTTCTCAAAATAGACGCGCATGACGACCATCACGCGGTCGGACACCTCGCGGGCGAGGAGGGCGAGGCGTTGGGCGTAGTCGCGGCCGGCGGCGAGGTCGTGAATCGAGCACGGACCGACGACGAGGAGAAAACGCTTGTCGTCGGTGAAGATCAGCCGGTGGATCTCGCGCCGGGCATGGGTCACGAACTCGGCCTGTGCGGCGGTCTTGGGCAGCTCGGCCAGCAGGGCGGCCGGGGACGGCAGGGCACGGGTCTCGACGACATTGATGTCGGAAGTTTTCTGCATGAATCCCCAGCTTGGCGGCGGGAACTCGCGGCGCGCAAGCCTGCGGTCACGTATTGCCGTTGACTCTCAACGGTCGGGAAAAAAAGTGGCCGGCCGCTTACCCCTAAGCGGCCGGCCTTTGCTTTCTTAGTTACCCCAAAACTCCCCGCTAAGCGGGGAGAAGTGTTAAACTTACAAGCAGGACCATACGGTTTAGATAGTTGCGGTCAACATCAAGTTTGCAAAATCTATCATTTATTTTTTAGAGTGCTGTAAATCAATAACTTAATGCCCATCAATATTTCTACTTCACCCGCGGTTTTTCGGTGGAAACCGGCCGCCTGGCTGCGGGTTACCGGCGCGGACGCGGCGAGTTTTCTGCAGGGGCAGTTCACGAACGACCTGCGGGTTTCGGCCGCCGGCTCGGTGTACGGGCTGTGGCTTAGCCTTAAGGGCAAGGTCGTGGCGGACAGCTTTGTGCTGCGCGGAGCGGACGCGGAGGAGTGGTGGGTCGGCAGCTACTTCTCCCGCGCGGCGGTGATTCTAGCGCGCTTGGAGGGCTTCGTGATCGCTGATGACGTGACTTTCACCGATGAAACGGACGCTTGGGCCGGGGTGTCGGTGCTGGGCGCCGGTGCCGCCGAATGGCTCGCGGCGGTCCGGCCACCCGGTGCGTGGGTGTTTTCCGGCCGGCGCGGCGCCGGCGAGAGCGTCGAGTGTATGTTTCCGATCGCGGGTAAGGAGTATTCGCCCTGGCTGGACGCCCTTGCGGCTCGGCCCGAAGTGGCGGCGCACGAGATGCGACTCCGGCGGATCATGGCGGGCATTCCCGCGGTCGGGGAGGATGTCGGTGAGACCGACCTGCCCAATGAGGCGGGGCTCGAGCTCGACGCGATCTCGTACGTCAAGGGCTGTTACCTCGGGCAGGAGGTCAT
>CAIJFT010000055.1 GCA_903820035.1 uncultured Opitutia bacterium | reverse complement strand
TTCAACGATCCTCCGGTCGCCGACTTCGAGGATCCGCAGCTGATCAAGGTGGTGGAACTCGACCTCACCTGCCGCCAGCAACAGGTCAACGACGGCTGCTTCCCGACGCTCAACGACGTTCCGCGCCACGCATTCACCCTCACCGTGACGGTCTTCCGCCGGGCCCGCCGCCTGAGCATCCACGTCCCCGGCCCGCGCAAGGCCGACGCCGTACTTGCGACCGTCGAAGGTGAAATCACCACCGCCTGCCCGGCCTCGATCCTGCGGCTGCATCCCGATGCGGCCCTCCACGTCGACGTCGCCGCGGCGAAGGGGTTGAGATCATAGTTGAAAGTTGAGGGATGAGGGTTGAGCGCGGGCAAGGAAACGCACTCGATCCAAACATTCCGAACAGCCTCGACCCTCTGACGCAGCCCCCCACTCGCAGCCCGGCCTTCATCTTCCCGAATCACAACGCTCAGTTCTCAACCTCAAGCCCCCATGAAAACACGTCTCCTCAGTCTCCTCGCCCTACTCACCGGCGCCGCCTTCGCCGCCGATCTGCGCATCGGCCTCATCGGCCTCGATACGTCCCACGTCATCGTCTTCACCAAAACCTACAACGACCCGAAGGCGCCGGACCACGTCGCCGGCGGCAAGATCGTCGCTGCGTTCAAGGGCGGCAGCGCCGACATCGAGACCAGCGCCTCGCGGGTCGAGGGCTACACCAAGGAACTCACCGAGAAGTACGGGGTTAAGATCTATGATACGATCGAGGAACTCGCGAAGAACGTCGACGCGATCATGATCGAGAGTGTCGACGGCCGCCCCCACCTCGACCAATTCCGGCGCGTGATCGCCGCGAAGAAGCCGGTCTTCATCGACAAGCCGATCGCCGGCTCGCTGAAGGACGCGGTTGAGCTCGTCCGCCTCGCCAAGGCAAACCAGATTCCGCTCTTCAGCTCGTCTTCGCTCCGCTACGGCCCCGAGCCGCTCGCGCCCAAGCTGGCCAAGATCGGCGACCTCACTTCCGTCTACTCGATCGGGCCGGCGGAGTTTGAACCCCATCACCCCGACTTCTTCTGGTACGGCATCCACTCGGTGGAAGCGCTCTACACCGTGCTCGGCGCCGGCTGCACCCAGGTGGTGCGCACGGCCACGGCCAACACCGACGTCATCACCGGCGTCTGGAGCGACGGCCGCGTCGGCACCGTGCAGGGTCACCGCAAGGGCTACAAGGGCTACGGTCTCACGATCATCGGCAGCAAGGGCGTAACCACGGCCGGAGAAAAGCACAGCTACAAGGGCCTGAACGAAGAAGTCATGAAGTTCTTCCAGACCGGCATTTCCCCGGTATCGCCGGAAACCACCCTCGAACTGCACGCTTTCATGGAAGCGGCCGACGAGAGCAAACGCCGCGGGGGCACGCCCGTCACCCTCGCCGAGGTCCTGAAGAAGGCCGGCGCCAAGTAAACCCGCACCTGTTTTCCTCCGCATGCAATTCCCCCAACGCTTCACGATCATCACCGACGAGGTCTCCCAGGACCTCGCGGTGATCCGCGCCTTCGTCCGTGAGTTCCAGCTGCCCGGCATCGAGCTGCGCAGCTTCGCCGGCCGCGCCTTCAAGGACCTCACGTCCGAGGACATCGCCGCCATCGCCGGCGCGGCGCGCGAGGAAGGCTGGAAGGTTTTCGGCTGCTCGACGCCCGTCTTCAAGTGCCTCGTCGAGGACAAAAAGGCGATCGGGGAACACCGCGAGATTTTCAAACGCAGCCTTGATACGGCGCGGGCGTTGCAGTGCGACTTGTTGCGCGTATTCACGTTTCTGCGTCAGCCGAACCCGCTCGAGCCCGCCCGCCTCGCACGGGTGACCGAGGAGGTGCTCGGCCTTGTCGAACTGGCCCGGGGCTCGGGCGTCCGTATCGGCATCGAGAACGAGGCGTCCTGCCTCATCGCGACGGCCCACGAGATGAGCACATTCATGGCGACAATCCCGGCACCGGAAGTCGGCGTCATCTGGGATCCGTGCAACGTGCTTTACGTGCCCGAGGCCCCGGCACCGCATCCGGCGGACTTCAAGCTGGTGGCGCCGCGGTTGTTTCACCTGCACGTCAAAGATTCGCTGCGGCGCCCGGCCCCAAAGGCCGGCGAGCTGCCGGCGGTCGGCATGCCGCTCGGCGTGGGTGAAGTCGATTGGCGCGCCCACCTGCGCGCCGTCGAAGCCTGCGACTACCAAGGTATGTTCTCCCTCGAGACCCACTGGCGGCTGCAGAAGATCGACGACAAGCTGCTCCACCTCCCCGCCGGCTACGCCTTCTCCCAGGGCGGCGAGGCCGCGAGCCGGATCTGCTGCCACAACCTCAAGGCGCTCGTCGACGCGCTCTGAGCCGACCATGTAGCCCTGCGCGTGAGCGCAGGGGCTTTCGGCTGCACCCACTCGACCGGGGAAGTTTTGGAGGCGGAAGTACGGGGAGGACGGAGAAAACCGGCACCTCCCCTGCCTTCCCGGCCTTCCTAATAACGGTCCGGGGGCTATCTCAATCCGTTCAACCCTTCTTCGTCGGGCCGCGGTTGCTGATACCTTCGAAGACGAGCGTAAGCACCTGGTTGAGACCGCGCTCCTTGACCTTCGCGTGGCCCAAATCGAGGGCGAGGCTCTGCGAGAGCGAAAAACGGTTTGAGTGGTAAATGAAGCACAGCCCGATGAAGTGAATCATCAGGTGCGTCACATCAAGGTCGGGCCGGAACTCGCCCGAGTCCACGCCGGCCTGCACGATGGCGCGAAAACGGTTGAGAAAGGGATTCTTGGTCAGCAGGTGATTCTCTTTCGTGAGGTGCCGGCCCTTCTCCAGATTCTCCCACTGGAGCAGCCGCGTAAACTCGGGCTCCTTGTCGAGGAACTCGAAATAACTTTCCAACAACCGCGAGAGTTTCTCCCGCGGGTTCCGACCCCGTTCGATGGCGTCAAACTCGATCGCCTCGATCCGCGTGTAGACCTCGGAGAGCGCCGCTTCGAACAAGGCGTCCTTGCTGCCAAAGTAGTGGTACACCATCCGCTTGTTGACCTTCGCCTGCCCGACAATCTGGTCCACCGACACGGCATGGAAACCTTGTTTCGCGAACAGGCTGATCGCCGCCTGAAGTATACGCCGCCGCGTGCGGTCGGGATTGCGGGCGGTCGAGCGGGTGGAGGCCATGGGTTGAGCGATGACGGTGACAGGTTGATTTTGGGGAGAGAAGCGCAAACCAGCATGGATCCATCCGTCTTCCGTCATAGGCCAGCGCGCTTGCGCGCGCCAATGTCCGGTCCCGCATCCCCGGGCGCTCGCGAGCGAGCTGACCTACCCGGCCAACCGACCTCACCGCCCACCCTGCAGGTACGCCGCAAACGCGCCGACCCCCGCCTCGAGTTCCCGCGCGAGGATGTATTCATCGCGGGTGTGCGCCTGCACGATGCTGCCGGGCCCGAAGGCCACCGCCGGCGTGCCGCTGCCGGCCAAGATGTTCGCATCGCAGAACCAGTCCGCCGCCGCCCAGCCCCGACCACAGGCCCGCAGCCGCGCCGCCCAGGGCTCTGTCCGCGGCGTCACGAAGGACGGGCCTTCTCGGATCACGGATAACTTCGCCTTCGGCGCGTGCGCGCGGACCGCCGCCCGGAGCAGGTTCACCGCCGCTTCCGCCGTGCATCCGGGATGCACGCGCACATCAATCCCCAGCCGGCACTGCGCCGGCACGAGATTGAGTTCTCCGCCGCCCTGCACGATGCCGAGATTGAGCGTGCTGCGGCCGAGCAGCGGATGTCGCCGACCGCCAAGCTCCGGCGCCACGTCCGCCTCCAACGCGCGGATCAGCGGGAGCGCCCGGAAAACGGCGTTGTCGCCGCGCTCCGGCCGCGCGCCGTGCGCCGCCTTGCCAGGCACGTCGATCCAAAGCCGCACAAAACCCTTCGCGGCATGCACCACGCGGAGGTTGGTCGGCTCCAGCGCCACCGCAAAGTCCGCGCGAAACCCCTCCTGCACCAGCGCCCGCGCCCCGAGGCTACCCTGCTCCTCACCCGCGGTCGCCGCGAAGATCCAACGCACCTCACCCGTGCGCGCCGCCGCAGAACGCGTCCAACGACCGAACGCCGCCAGCAACGCCGCCATCGGGCCCTTCGTGTCGCAGGCGCCGCGCCCGTACAGCCGGCCACCGCGGGCGGTAAGTTGAAACGGCGGCACAATCATCCCGCGCACCCCGACCGTATCGAGATGCGGGGCAAACGCCACCGTGGCCCGCGCCGGCCGCGCGGGCTCGAACACACCGACGACGGACGGTCGGCCCGGCGCCAGCTCCGTCGTGCGCACATCCGCGCCCAACCGCCGCAGGTGGGCCGCCAGCCACTCCGCTACCGCCGCCTCGCCCGGCACCGTGCCGCCCGGATCGGCCTCCGGGTGCACGCTGGGAATCGCGACGAGGTCACGCAGGATTTTTCGGGCATCGACAAGCGGGGTAGCCATGGGAAAACCTTTGGCTGCGATCCGCGGATTGAAAAGGCGTAACTACCCGGTTACCCGTCCCGGCCCCGCGAGTACCCCGCACTTCTTTCCCATACCATGTCCTCCAAAATTCGCATTCTCGTCGTCGGCTGCGGCCACATGGGCACCTCGCACGCCCGCGCCTACCACGCCATGTCCGCCGATTTTGAAATCGTCGGCCTCGTCGCCCGCGGCGCCGGCTCGCGCCAGAAACTCAACGCCGAGTTTGGCGGCCGCTATGCGGAATTCGCCGATTATACCGAGGCGCTCAAGGCGACGCGGCCCGACGCCGTCTGCATCAGCACCTACCCCGACACCCACGCCGCCTACGCCACCGCGGCGCTCCAGGCCGGGGCGCACGTCTTCCTCGAGAAGCCCGTGGCCGACAATCTCGCCGACTGCGAACGCGTCCTCGCCACCGCCAAGCGGCTCAACCGCAAGCTCGTCGTAGGCTACATCCTCCACGTGCATCCGTCGTGGAAAAGGTTCGTGGAACTCACCCAAACCTTGGGCAAGCCGCTCGTGATGCGCATGAACCTCAACCAGCAAAGCTCGGGCGCAAACTGGGAGACGCACAAGCAACTCCTCCGGAGCACGTCGCCCATCGTGGACTGCGGCGTCCACTACGTCGACGTGATGTGCCGCATGACCGGCTCGCGCCCGGTCAGCGTCAACGGCATCGGTGCGCGCTTGAGCGACGAAATCGCGCCGGGCCAGATCAACTACGGCCACCTGCAGGTCACCTTCGCCGACGGCTCCGTCGGTTGGTACGAGGCCGGTTGGGGTCCGATGATGAGCGAAACGGCGTTCTTCGTGAAGGACGTGATCGGGCCGAACGGTTGCGTCAGCATCGTGGCGAAAAATGCCGCGGCCGCGGGCAATTCCGCCGACGTCGACTCGCACTCCAAGACGGAGTCGCTGCGCCTGCACCATGCGCGCCGCGAGGCCGACGGAAAGTTTGCGCAGGCCGACGAGATCATCGACGTCACCGACGAGCCGAATCACGACGAGCTGTGCCGCCGCGAACAGGATGTCTTTCTGCAGGCGATCAGGCACGACACGGACCTCACCGAGCACTGGGCCAGCGCAATCGACAGCCTGCGCATCGTGCTCGCCGCCGATCAATCTTTCCGCGAGGGCCGCACCGTGAAGCTCTGAGCCGGGATCGTACCGTTGCGAGCTGAGCATTGAGGGAACGATCCGAACCCCGATCGTTGCCAAGCCGCAGACCGCAGATCGAACGGCGGGCGCGGCTTTAGGCCGCAACGATCGGGGCATAAAGCCCATCCCACCCTGCGCGCTCGGCCCAAAGGGGCAGGTCAGTCGAACGAACTACGCATCGCGTGATTCCGCATCCAACCAGCGCCGGAAGGGCGGTCACGAGAAGCAGCGGAATGCAGCCGAGAATCAGGCCTGAACCGAATGTCTCCGTCCACGCGTGCGGATCGGAAATGAAATACGGTAGGCACTGCACGAGGTTCGCGAAAAGCACGAGAGTAACAAACAAGGTCTCGGTGACCGTTCTTCTGCTTTTTGAGCGCGATCCGAAAATGCCGAGGGCTACGCTCAAGGCGACGATTGTAATGAAAGGTGCGAAGGCCATGGCTTGGGCTAACGTCAGAGATGAGCCACGACCACAGCCGGCGCGACTCGTGCGGGCTTAGGATTTCTAATCGAAAGTTTCATTCGACAAGAGGTTAAGGCGCACGGGGCGTGACAGCCGGTGACGTTGGCTCTAGCGCCTTGTTCGCCCTTTATTCATAGTGCGTCCACATCCTGATGATCTTCACCGTCTTCTCCTTGATGTAGACCTGATAAACAAGCCGATGCTGGATATTGATTCGTCTTGAATACGAACCGCTGAGATCCCCGACCAACTTCTCAAAAGGTGGTGGATTGGAGAAAGGATCTCTTTTCAGGATTTCCAATAGGCGCTCTGCATGAGCACGCAGGTTAGAGGACACCAGCTTCTTGGCATCCTTCTGCGCTTGCTTGGTATAGCGTAGCGCCCAGCTCACCATGCCAAGGTTTTGGCAGTCTTGCTGAGCGGCTCTTTCATTCCCTTCCGAATCGAATCGCGCATCCCAGGAATGGAAAGCAGGTAAAGCGTCTCTTGAATGCTTCGCCAGTCTTCCTCGGCCACGAGTACGGCGCTGCTTCGCTTGCCGGTGATATGAATCGGCTCATGACTCGAAGCCGCGTCATCAACGAGTTGGTAGAGCTGCGCGCGAGCTTGCGTGACGGGAATCGAAGTCATTCCAGCAACGTACGTTAAACCGTACGTTGGTCAAGTGCGGTCCTGCGGCGAACATCAAAGCTGAGCGGCGCCGAGCGCCCGCGCGAGCTGTGCCTTGCTTGAGGAAGCGGATTCGAAAAGCCGGAGAGCACAGCTCCTGACCGCTGGACAGCGCAGGATTTAATCGGACACGAGAGCGTGGAGACGACGCAGCTGTACACGCATGTGATCCCAAGGCCGGGGGTCGGGGTGCGGTCGCCGCTGGATGGAAGGGAGGGTGAAAGGGCGAGACGAGGAGTTGAGAGACCGAGGTGGGGCGGAATCGTTTTAGATCTCACCACCCTTACCTACCCCCATGCGTCGGGCTACGGTGGAGGCAGCGCGACGAGCCCGATGGGAGTCCCGTTACTTCACCGGCACCGCCACCAGGTCGACCATCGCCGCCCGACCAGCGCGGCCGAGGCCGTTAACATTCAACGCCGAGGCGGCCGGGGGTCGCGTGGGATCGAAGTAAACCGCACGAATATCGCCGAGCAGCGCCCGGGCCGTGGGGTCGTTGAGATAATAAGTGGCCTTCGCCAGATTGCGGTAACTGCTGCCCGCCTCGAAGAGCACCGAGCCCATTCGCTCGAAAATCACCTTAAGCTGCGTGCGGGGATCGGCGTTGTCACCGCCATCCACCGCTCCGATGAAAATCAGTGGCGTGCCAGGGGCGATGTGGGCGACGTTGCAATAGCGCGGCGACTTCACGAGCCAAGGTAGCCAGGCGTGGGAAATATTCTCGCCGGGCTTCAAGGCCAGGCCCGGCGCAGCGGCCACCAACTCGATCTCTGTATGCAACGCGCTGACCCATTCCAGGCACACAACCGGAGGCACCGGGCCACCGTCAAAGCTGGCCGCAATTTCCCGCCACGCCGCGGCATGTTCGGCGAAGGGCGCGACGAACGCCTTGATTTGCACCACGTCGGATTTCTTCAGGCCGAGGTGAGACAAGCTCCGGTGCAGTCCAGCCATCGTGGCCTTCACCGCGGCGGCCACGTCAGCGCCCTGCTCGGCCTGACCGGAGATAAAGATTTTTCCGCCCGCCGGCAGGACGGCGGCGCTCGCGGAAATTTCGACGCTACCTGAGCGAACGCTGCTCTGTCCGACCGCCTCAAACGCCACGCGGGCACCCGCCTTGGAGAGCGGCGTGCGGACCAGGGTGTAAGCCACCGGTGAGCGGGCGAACCGCTCCGCCACGAGTGCATCCACGGCCGGCACCGCGACGCTGCCGGCAACGTAGGCGTTCAATCGCACGACGCGGTCAAGCGAGCTGCCCGACTGCCCCAACACGGCCTCGAGCGCCTCCAGCGCCCGCGCCGCCTCCGCGCCGACCTCGCCGCCCGGCTCGGGGGCGAACACTTGCGCGGTGAAAACAAGCGGCGCATCAGGCACGCTCACCGAGGCGGCGCAACCCGGTTTATCTTGGCGGGAGATTCGTTGCATGGCGGGTTCGGATTTGACGGCCGCAGGGGCGGCGTAGGCGCCGCCGGCCAAACCGGCCAGGGCGAGGATTGAAAATAATAACTTCATCGCAAAATAGACCGCCGGGCGCACCGGCGGCCGCAGGAGTTTCGCGAACGCGGCCGGCCGGCGTCAAGCAGCGCGCCCGAAACGGCGACACTGCACTTACGCCCACCCAGTCGTAAAACCCCGAGCCCCGTGCCGGATTGAACCGGTTCCGCTCAGAAACGGCCCCGCACGCCGGCGACGAAGCCGACGCCCTGATTCGTCTTGAAGAACTTCAGGCCGTTCAGGGCCACATCCGTACGCGGCGCCTCGTCGGTGATGTTCGTCGCATCGAGGAACAAATCGTAGCGGCGGTTGATGCTGTACTGGAGCTTGATGTCCAACATCAGGCGCTCCTCGTTATACACGTCGATGTTCGTGACGGTGCTCTTGTATTTTTGAGCGGTCCAGTTGGCCAGAAAGCGCACATCGAGGCCACGATAACGGAAGTTGAGGCCGCCGTTGCCGCTGCGCGGCGCGAGATTGCCGAGCTTCGTCGTGGTGGTCGTCGCCCCGAAGGAGCCTTCGGCCTCCAGATAGGTATAATTGGCAAACGCGCCCAATCCCTTCAACGCACCCGGCAGAAAACTAAACTGCTGCTGATAACTCGCTTCAATGCCGCGAATCCGCGCGTCGCCGACATTCAGGGTCGTCGTCAGGGTATAGCCGGCGTAGAGCCCGTTGCCGTCGATGCCACCGGAGGGGACGGTGGACGCAAAGGTCCGCGTGTAATCGGAGATATTCTTCTGAAACACACCGATACTGAAGAGGCCCACGGGCTCGAAATATTTCTCGACGCTGAATTCAAAGTTATCGGTGTGGTACGGCTTCAGGTCGGGATTGCCCATCGTGACCGTGTTATTTTCCGAGTTTTCGCTGACCGTCGGGATCAGGCTGGCAACCGCTGGACGTGAAATCGCGCGATTGTAACTCGCGCGCATCAACAAGCCCGCCAACGGCTCGTAGACGAAGTGGATGCCGGGAAAGAGATCATGGTACTTGCCCTTGGCCGTGTTGCGGCGGGCAAACGAGCGCTGTGCGCGCGCGGCGTTTGCCGCAACGGTCACCGGGTCGAGGCTCGCGCCACCCACGCTGTTGCCACCCCAGGAGACGGTCGTGTTGCGGGCCCAAGCCGTGCCTTCGGTTTCAGTCTCCTCCAAGCGGACGCCGGTCAGCATGCGAACCGGACCGAGTTTGGTGGAACCCTGGATGTACGCGGCGGAAATCGTCTCGCGGAATTTCGCGTTGCTCGCATTTGCCGTCGCGTAGCTGTTGTAGGCGTCGGCGGCGGTCTGCTTCCAATACCCCTCGGGCGTCGACGCCGGCGCAGTCATAAACGGAAACGGGCCGTAGCGCCCATCCCCCTGGTACGACTTCAAGTCGGCGTAGGGCGTGAGGGCATCGTCGGCCGAATTCGCCACCCCGTCCTTGCCGACCCAAGTGAAGACCGCGAAATCGGTGATCGGTTTGCGCTCGTCGGTCGCGTACTTCGCACCGGCCTTGAGCGTCACGGGCATACTGGCAGAAAACTTCTTCGTGAAGTCGAGCCGCGCACCGTACAGGTCGTTGGGCGATTTGTACGACTGCTTCTGCATCGTCGACATCAGGTAACTGGCCGGGTCGTAGATCGACGGGCCGGCCGTCTGACGGAAGATCGGGTACCACGCGTCCTGCCCGCGGCGATCGATTTCAAAACCGATACCCGCGGCCGCGGTGGCGGGCGTGCGGGCCTGCGCGCGAATCCAGCCGGGGTACGAGATGTCGGCGTGCGAATAGTTGCCGCGAAGACTGACCGTGGCCGAGCGGTTGAAGAGTTTGAACTCGGTGCCGCCGCTGAAACTGAAGTTGCGCGAATTCTTGGTGAACGCCGGGGTCGTCTCAAGGATGCCGATCGACGCAGTGCTCGGGAGGAGGACCGAGTGCTCGTAAGTGCTGTCGGGCGTGAAATTGGCCGCGGTGGCGCCGGGGTTGCCGAAGCCGGGGCGGTAGTAGACCTGATATTGGTCGTTGGTGTTGTACGAGAGTTTGGCGAAGACAAACGCGTCGGGACTGAGCTTGTAGTCGACGCTGAGACCGGCGTTGCGCGCCTTGGCCGCGTAGCCGAAGTCGCCGGTGCCAAAGAGCCGCGTGAGCGGATTGGCGGTCGTCGGGTTGAGGTAGGTCTGCGCAAAATTATACAATACGCCGCCCGGCCCGATCTCGTCCTGCGTGGTATAGGAAACGCGGCGACCGACATTAAACGCGATGCCGAGGTTGCGGCGGCCGCCGAACGCATCGTACACGTCGGAGTAGCCGAGGTTCACGAGGTCGAGGTTGTCGGCCTTGTCCTCGAACGGACTGCCGCTGAAGCCGCGTTTGCGCCACATCACGCCCCCCGTGACGGTGATCCGCCGGCCCGGCAAGTCGAACGCCCGCCGCGGTACGAGATTCACGAAGCCGGCGACGGCATTGGCGTCCTGCTCGGGCTGCGGGGCCTTGATCAATTCGACGGATTCCAGATTTCCCGTCCCCATCTGCTCGATCTGGTAATCGCGACTGCCCGAGGTGCCGGTCGAGGTGGCCACGCGGTCGCCGTCGACCATGAGCGAAGAAAACCCCGGACCCATGCCGCGCACGTAGAGCGAGCGGACCTCGGAGCCGACGATGTCCGTCGAGATGCCGGGCAGACGCTGGATCAACTCACCGGGGTTCGCCGCGGGATTGCCGAAGGTATCGGTGGCGGCGACCCACTTGGGATTGTCCGACTGCCGCTGCGCCTGGATGGCAAGCGCGCTGCCTTCGCGCACGCCTTTGACCGCGAAGGTGTCCATCTTGTAGACGCCCGAGGTCATCTGCACGTCGCGCACCGCGGTCTGGCCGGCCGAGACCGCGACCGGTGCCCGCATGGCATCGAGGCCGGCATAGGTCACCACGAGCGTGTAGTTACCCGCGGGAGCGGTGACGTTGTAGCCACCGCCGCGCTCGGTGGTGGTGGCAAGGGACGTCCCCTCCAAGGCGACGACAGCGCCGGGCAGGAGATCGCCGGTGGCGAGGTTAGAAACAACCCCGCTCACGGTGCCGTCAGCAGCTTTCTGGGCGTACAATGCGGAGGAGGCGGCGAGGCAGAGACTAAAGCCGGCAAGCGGCAGCGCGCGGATCAACCGGTAGAGGAGATGCTTCAGCTTCATAGTGGTCTTAAAAAGGGGCAAACGGAGCAAATCTTGTCCCATCAGGCCGGGGCCGGAAGAAATGACATCCGCCACAGGGTGCACCGAATCGGATGTAACTATAAGGTTACTTCGGCTCCAGCCATGGCAAGCAGATTTCCGGCTCCAGCCCGGCTCCGGGTTAATCGCTTGCCTCGGAGGTAACCCAACAGTTACACGCCACCATGCCCACACCGATCCGCCCCGTCCTCCCGCACCTGTTCCGGCTGGCCACATTGTTCGCACTCGCGGTCGCGACCGGCATCTTGCCCGCGGCAGAAAGCGGTTGGCGGGCCGGCACCGGCCGGGAAAAAATCACGCCCCCCGCGGGCGTCTGGATGACCGGCTACGCGGTGCGCGACAAACCGGCCGACGGCACCGCCCAAGACCTGTGGGTCAAGGCACTCGCGTTCTCGGACCCTGCCGGCAACCGCGGGGTCCTGCTCACCCTCGACCTCTGCGACATCACGCGCGTCGTCTCGGACCGCGTGGCCATCGAGTTGATGGCCCGCTACGCCCTGCCCCGCAGCGCGATCATGACGAACGTCTCGCACACCCACTGTTCTCCTTGGATGGAGGGCGGCATCGCGGGCCTGCGGATTCTGCCGGTCGACGGCCTGGGCAAGGCCGTTGCCTTCCGGCATGAGCTGGAAATCAAAATGGTGCGCGCCGCGAGCGCGGCACTCGATGCGCTCGCCCCCGCGACGATCAGTTGGGGCGCCGACGCGGCGACCTTCGGCATCAACCGCCGGGAGAATACCGAAGCGCAGGCGCCCGCCCTCCGCGCCGCGGGTAAACTGCGCGGCCCGTCGGACCCGCGCGTCCCAATCCTGGCGATCCACGGGGAAGACGGTGCGTTGCGCGGCCTGCTCGTATCGTATGCCTGCCACAACACCACGCTCATGCTCTACCAATGGCACGGCGACTATGCCGGCAGCGCGCAGGCGGAACTCGAGCGGCGGCACCCGGGCGCGACCGTGATGTTCGCGATGGGCTGCGGCGCCGACATCAACCCGTCCCCTCGTCGTGAACTGGCCCACGTCGAACAGCACGGGCGCGACCTCGCCGACGCCGCGGACCGCGCCCTCAAGGGTAAGCTGACCCCGACCGCCGGCCGCTTCACTTCGGCGTTCGAGGACATCACCCTCACCTTCGCGAAGATTCCCACCGCGGAAAAACTGCACGAAGCCGCCACGAAGGAACAACCGAACAAAGAGATGCACCAGGCGTGGTCGGCCGCGATCACGCAACAACTCCGCGACAAGGGCGATGCCATCCGCCGCTACAACTACCCCATTCAAGCCTGGCACCTCGGCAATCTCGGTTGGGTCGCCCTCGGTGGTGAAGTCGTCGTCGACTACAGTCTGCGCCTGCGCCGGGAACTCGGCGACAGCTTGTGGGTGCTCGGCTATTCGACCGATGTGATGGCCTACATTCCCAACGAGCGGGTACTCAAGGAAGGCCGTTATGAGGGCGACACGTCAATGATTCCGCACGGCCGGCCCGGTCCCTGGACCCCAGGTCTGGAAGAGAAAATCGTGACCAAGGTACACGATCTGGTCCGCCGCACCCGCGCCGAAGCGGGCAACTGAAGCGGGGCCCTCGGGCGGTAAAAACGTCCGGCGCGCTGCTTTAATTACCCGCCGCGGCGTCGGGTTGGCAGCCGATCATCCGGCTGCATTGGCCCTGAGGGGATGATTTTTGCGTATCCTACTATAGGTTACGCGAACAATTCATGCGGCAACGGCTTGCCAAGCGTCGTTGCATCTAGTCGACTCCGCACGCTTCCGCGCCCATGATGACTCCCATGCCCCAACCGACTACCGTACGTTCCGCCGAAACCCGGCTGCCCGTACCCGTCCAATTTTCCACTACCGTGGCCATACTCCGCAACGGCGGCTTCCACCGGCTGGTGACCGTGCGGCCGGTCGCGGAGGGCGAGCAGCTCTTTCACATCGAAGGTCGCCCGGGGCGTGAGCCGGACCGCTACTCGGTGCAAGTGGGCGAGGACATTCACCTGAATCCCTTCGATGCCCCCGACGCGGATGACCAGACTCGGCGCGCTCCGTGGCAGTTCATGAATCACGCCTGTGAACCCAGCGCGCGCCTGCAGGGGACCGACGTTTTTGCGCTGCGCGATCTGAGCGCTGGCGAGGAAGTAACCTTCAACTACCTCACGACCGAGTATCAGATGGCCGAGCCGTTCTCGTGCCACTGTGGCAGCCCGCGCTGCCTCGGCCGGATCGGCGGCTTCAAACTGCTGCCGGAGGTGGAACGCGAGCGACTGCGGCCTTGGCTAGCGCCCCACTTGGCGCGACTTTTAGCCCGGGAGGCGGCGCTGCCGCCGGCATGACCTCGGTGTCCGAGCCGGCCGCGACCGCAGGGGAGCTGCTCCACGCGTTTTTCGCTCGTGCCTTAGCGCGCTGGCCGGACCAGATTGCCATCGACGTACCACCCGGACCGGGCCGCTCGGAACGACAGACGGTCACCTACGCGGGGCTGCAGCACCAAGCCGGCATCCTGTCCGTTGCCCTGCAACCGTTGGTTCAGGGTGAGAGCCTGGTGGTCATTCAGCTTCCAAGGAACTCAGCGACCCTCTACGCCGCGCAGCTCGCCGTCCTGCAAGCCGGTGCCGCGTACACGTGCATCGATCCGGCTTTCCCCGACACCCAGGTCGGCGAAATTCTCCATGACACGGAAGCCGTTGCCATTTTGACCGACGCCGCCGGGCGCAAACGGCTCGAGGGTCGCACGAGCGCACCACTGCTGGAGGTTTCCCGCCTCCTCCGCGACGCCCCAAGTGTCCGGCCCGAGCCTCGGTCCATGGCTTGGCTTACCCCCTCGAGCCTTGCTTATGTGATCTATACCTCGGGCACCACCGGTCGCCCGAAGGGCGTGATGATCGAGCACCGCAGCATCGCGAACCTCGTCGCGTCCGATCTGAGTGAATACGGGCTCCGCCCCGGCGACCGCGTAGCGCAAGGCTCGTCCGTTTCCTACGACTCTTCGGTCGAGGAGGTGTGGCTCGCCTTGGCCTCGGGCGCGACGGTCGTCGTGATGGACGACGACACGGTCCGGCTCGGCCCGGACCTCGTGCCCTGGCTGCAACGCGAACGGCTCACCGTACTTTGTCCGCCGCCCACGCTCCTGCGCACCACCGGTTGCGAGCGGCCGGACCTGGCGCTACCCGAACTTCGACTGGTTTACGTTGGCGGCGAGGCGCTGCCGGCCGATGTCGCCGCCCGGTGGTCGCGCGGCCGCCGGCTGGAAAACGGCTATGGGCCCACCGAGTGTACCGTAACGTCGCTGCGCACCAGAATCGAAGGCCCGGGAGAGATCGCTATCGGCCGGCCGGTTCCAGGCCTGGCGGCGTATGTCTTGTCGGACGGCCTCGCCGAGGTCGCGGCCGGCGACCCCGGCGAGTTGTGCCTCGGGGGGGTCGGCCTAGCCCGTGGGTACCGCGGACAGCCGGACCTGACGGCAGGAAAATTCCCTTTCCACCCACGGCTCGGCCGGATTTACCGTACCGGTGATCTCGTGCGGCGCGGTCCGAGTGGTGAATATTACTATCTCGGCCGGATCGACGCCCAGGTGAAACTCCGCGGCTATCGGGTGGAATTGGAGGCGGTTGAAGCGCGCCTCATGGAATGCACCGGCGTCCGGGAAGCCGCCTGCACCGTACAGGGCGAGGCGACGCGGCAGGTGCTGGTAGGCTTTGTCGTTCCCGCCGATCCCGACCATCCACCCACACTTGAGCCGCTGACCGACGCGCTGCGTCGCGTGCTGCCCGCCTACATGGTGCCGGCCCGCTTGCAGCTGATTCAAGCCCTGCCGCGCAGCGCCAGCGGCAAGCTCAACCGACGACTGCTGCCCGCGCTCGACCTTGCGGAGACTGGGGGCGCCGCGGCGCGGGTTGCACCGCGGACCGACGCGGAACGCCGCCTCGCCGAGGTGTTTTGCCAAGTCTTCAATCGGAGCCAGCCGGTGTCGATCGAAGACGATTTCTTCAACGATCTCGGTGGCGATTCCCTGAGCGCCGCGGTCGCCACGTCGTTGCTGCGCGAAACCCCGGGGCTGGCGTCGTTGACCGTGCGCGATCTCTACGAGGGCCGGACGATCGCCGGAATCGCCCCGCGAATTCGCGCCGACGCGATCGCACCCGCCGAAAACTCCGACGCGACCCCGCGCGAACGCGGGCGCCCGTTCCTAGCCACCGTCGTCCAAACCCTCTGGCTCGCAAAGGACATCCTGATCGGTTCGGCCCTGCTTTATCTTGGTACGTTTCACTTCCTGCCTGGGCTGATTGAAAGGCTGGGCCTGGTGACCGCGGTGTTGCTCGCCCCGCTGCTCGGCCTAGCGACCCTGGCGCTTTTCGTACCGCTTTCCGTCGCCCTCGCTGTATCCACGAAACGTTCACTGATCGGCCGCTACCAGCCGCTGCGGGCGCCGGTATGGGGCAATTTCTACGTCCGAAACTGGATGATGCAGCAGACCGTCCGGATCGTGCCATGGTGGCTGCTGGAGGGCACGGAGTTTCAGTGCATGGCGCTCCGCGCCCTCGGCGCCAAAATCGGCCGCCGGGTCCATCTGCACCGGGGTGTCGACTTACTGCACGGGGGTTGGGATCTACTCGCAATCGGCGACGACGTGACGGTCAGCCAAGACGTCACCCTGCGGATGGTCGAACTGGAGGCCGGCGAAATCGTCGTCGGTCGGATCACCCTCGGCCACGGCTGCACACTCGAGGTCCACTCCGGCATCGGCCCGGGCGCGACCGTCGGACCCAACGCCTACCTCACCGCTTGGTCCTCGCTGGGCAACGGCGCGACTATTCCGGCGGGCGAATCCTGGGACGGCGTGCCGGCCGCCGCGACCGGCAAGGCTCCCTTACCGCCGCAGTTCACCGGACCCCAGCGGGAGCTTGCGCCTGCGCACGCCGGCCTGCAGTTGATCGCGGCCCGCCTTGGCGTACTGGCGGTGCTGGCGCTGCCGGCGGAAGCGCTCACCCTCGCGCTCACGCGCGGCTTCGGCATCGACGCCACGCAGGTGATCACGTGGTCACACAAGCCGTCCTTTGCGATAGGAATGCTGCTCGGCTTGGCCGCCGTCGCGACCCTCGCCACACCGCTCACGCTCGCCTTGGAGGCTCTGGTTTGCCGCGCCCTCGGACGGGTGCAGCCGGGTGTGATCAGCCGTTGGAGCCCGGGTTATGTGCGGGTGTGGCTGAAGACGACATTGGTAGATTCCGCCGGACAGTGGCTGTACGGCACGCTATTTTGGCCGCACTGGCTCCGGTTAGCCGGGATGAAAATCGGCCGCGGCTGCGAAATCAGCGGCCTCATCGACACGGTGCCCGAGCTGATCGAGATCGGGGAAAAAACCTTTTGCGCCGACGGGATCTACCTTGGCGGTCCGCGCGTTCACCGCGGCACGGTGGAACTCGCGACCGTGCGGCTCGGGGCCAATACGTTTCTGGGCAACGGCGTGATCATCCGCGGTGGTCAACACCTACCCGACAATATCCTGATCGGCGTCTGCACCACTGCCGATCCGGATAAAATCCGCCCCGGCACCGCCTGGTTCGGCCACCCACCGTTCCAACTCCCCCAGCGACAGGTCATCCAAATCGACGCCCGCCTGACCCACGCACCGTCGGCATTGCGCTACGTGAACCGTGTATTCTGGGAAGGGTTGCGCTTCACCCTACCCGCCGCCCCGGCGGTGCTCGTACCGCTTTGTTATGGTTTGGTCGACTCGCTCGCGGACCGCGTCTCCACCGTCACGCTGCTGCTGGTGGCCGGCCCCGCAACCACGGTCACCTTCTTCGCGACCCTGACCGGCTTGGGCCTAGCGGTGAAGTGGATCCTGTTGGGCCGCGTACGGCCGGACGTGCACGCACTTTGGTCGTGCTGGGCCAGCCGCTGGGATTTCCATTGTATGGCCTGGAGTTTCTACGTGCCGCCGGTGGCGTCGTCGCTGGCCGGCACCCTGTGGTTAAACGCTCTGCTCCGCGCCGCGGGCTCGCGCGTCGGCCGGGGCGTGGTACTCGGCGGCACGTTCGCCCAGGATCTGCCCGATCCGGACATGCTGACCTTCGAGGACGGTGCGACGGTGGAGTGCAACTTTCAGGCTCACACCTTCGAGGACCGCGTATTAAAGATGGATCGTGTGACTGTGCGCCGGGAGGCGACGGTCGGGCGCGCGGCGGTATTGCTTTACGGGGCCGAGATCGGCGTGAGAACCCAAGTTGCGGCGCATAGTGTGGTGATGAAATACGAGCGCCTGCTGCCGGGAAAGACCTACGCCGGCTTTCCCACCCGGGTCGTGAGCAGCGTGTAAGGCTAGGCTCACCCGTCGGAAAAACGGGACCGGCGACCGGGCTACATCGCAACCACTGGCTCAGGGACGCACAGTCCTTCGCTTAAGCAGGGCCAACTGAACCACCCTGGTTCAGAGGCTCACCGCCAGCAATAAGCGAAATGTAAAATCTCCCTCGCCGGGACTAATACGTCGCCCACCGCAAGACCAGACCGGATCAATTGGGCGCAATCTGAAACAAACCCTCTCCATCAGCGTCCCACTCAACTCCCGAAACTGGTGAAAAAAAACACTCCAGTCCCCCAGCCTGCCGCCTCGGCTTCCCACCGCAGCCAGCGCACCCGAAAACCGGGCGCCCGAAAGGCGTTCACGATTCTCGAAGTCATGCTTGGGGCGTGCGTTATGGCCTTCGCCCTCACCACCGCCATCACGACTCTCCAACGTGGCTTCGCCTCCATCGACTCCGCCCGAAACTACGTGATCGCGGGACAGATCATGCAGAGTGAAATTGAGAAAATGCGGGTGAGCCCGTGGAGCTCAACCGTCACCGTCATCGGAATCGTCGACTATACGGGCAGCAACCCGGCCATCACGATCGACCCCGTCTTTACGTCCCAAGCCAACATCGCAAACCGGTTCTCCATGATCCGCACAATGGCGGACCCAAAGGCTGATTTACGCCAGATCACCCTGACGGTGACTTGGCAGAACTACGACGGGCGCACGCTCTCCCTCAGCTACACGACCTACTACGCCCGGTACGGGCTGTACGACTTCTTCGCCTCGTAAGCCGCCTCCGCCATGAACGCCATCACTCTGCGCTGCTCCCGCCGCACGTCTCGCGGCTTCACGCTCTCGGAAGTGATGATCGCAGGAACCTTCGGCGCCATAGTCATCGCCGGTGTGCTTTCCACTTTTCTGGCCCTAGGTCGCAACAGCCAACGCCTGTTCTACTACAACGGCATGGAAGCCGAGTCCCGCCGTACATTGGAGGAATTCGCTCAGGACGTGCGGATGGCGAGTGACTCCGTCTACAACAGCTCGACCTCGGTGACCCTGACGGTGCCGGACAACTACACCGCGACAGCCAACATGGTCACCTATGCGTACGGATCGGCGACATTGAACGGCACCACCTACGATGACTGTTTTTACCGTCGGCCCGGTACCACCAGCTCAACGGTCGATCCGGTGATACTCATCAAGAACGTCACGCAGTGCACCTTTTCCCGCTTCGACGTCCTCGGCAACAGCACCACAAGTGACACGGCGACCAAGCGCTTGGAGCTAACGCTGCGCGTCAGCAACACGCGCAACACCCTCGTTGCCTCGACCGATAATATTGTCTCCGCCACCTACCTGCTTCGAAACAAGTAGGCTGAAATCAACCATGAACCTCGCCAAGGGCCCACATCCCCAGCCGCGTTCGCAACGTGATCGCGCTCAGCGCGGCAGCGTCCTCATCGTCTGCCTCCTACTTTCCGCGATCATTGGCATCTCGCTCGTGAGCTACCTGAAGCTGAGCACGACGTCGCTCAATCTCTCGCTGCGCAGCTTCTACTCCAACTCCGCGATGAATCTCGCGGAAACCGGATTGGAGCGCGCGCTCTACTGCCTGAACCAGAACCAGGTAAACGGCCTGAACTTGACCAGCTCCTGGCCGGCCGCCGAGGGTTGGACTACCAATACGACGACGCACATTGCAACGTGCACCTATTCGGGCTTCACGCTCGGACCGAACACCACCGGCGACGTCAAGGTCTACGTCCGCAACTTTGATCTCACCGGCACGGTGGTTATCGTCGCGAGCTCCTCCGTCAGTCTGCCCAACGGTGTAGCGCCAATTCGCAAATTCATCGAAGTCACCCTCGCTCGACGCAACATGTTTGCCGGGCTCGTCGCCAAGAATTCCCTGCGCGGCGACAGCAACCTGAAGGTCGACAGTTGGGCATCCACCAATCCCAGCACAGGCGCGTACAGCCCCTATGCCTCCGGCCTGGCCAAAGCCACCGGCCCCATCGGAGTGGTGTCCACCGGCAACGGCGCCCTGAACGTCGGCAACGACGCGACGATCTACGGTACGATCAGCACCGGTGGCGGCACCATCACGAAGGCCGGGACATCGAACTTGACGAATGTCGTGGGCGGAAGCGGCTGGAACACAGGCCTCGAAAACAAGGCGTTCACCTACACGTTTCCGGCGATTATCATCCCGGCGCACAGTGCCGAAAACACCATCAGTGCGAACATTACGGCCTCGGCCAGTTTTCCGCGGTTCGGCGACGTCGCCGCCTCGGACGGAAAGTACTACTACAAATTCGCCTCTGGAATAGGCATCGTCTACTCCTCCGGGACCATGACCATCAAGCAGCCGGTCGTATTTATTATGACAGCGCACAACGGCGTGAATGCAATCTACACCAGCTCCGCGGCCACTTTCACGTACGGCACTAGCGCCGGCGACAACGGTGCCTTTACCGTCTACACCAACGGCAACATCAACTTCGACTCCGGTGCGAACTGGTTCCAAAACAAGGCCCCGGTCAACACGGCCATCTACGGTACAAATCCCACGAGCCAAACCTTCGTCACCCGGGGCGGCGGCACATTTTACGGGTCCATCATCGCGGAGAACGCCACCATCAATTTCGACTCCGGCACGAACATTATGGGAGCCTTTTGCTGTAAGGACATGACCCTCCTTGGCGGCGTTAATTTCCACTACGACGAATCACTCGGCCAGATCGGTGGCGGCGGCTACAAAGTCACCAAGTGGAAGGAACTGCAGAGCGCCGCGGAACGCTCGACTTACACGGCCCAACTGAATTTCTAGTGCCGTCCACCGCTGACGGCGGTCAGGTTGGCGTACGGCCATACCGGCCGCAGATCGTTTGCGACCAAACCAAGGGCGAAGCTAAACGGCAAACCGCGCCGCCACCTTGCGCACCGCCGCCGCGGTCTCACGAATCAACGTCTCGTCCATCGACTCGTTGAGCGGACAATTGACGCCGGTCGAGAGGATAGCCTCGGCCTCCGCACACCTTACCCCGGTGTAGTCCATGGTGGTTAGCCCGAGCTCCTTGACCGGCCACCGCCCTCCGAAAAACGCGTGCTGCTGGAAATACGGGAGCCGGTAAAGCGGCACAGGAATGTACCCCGCACTGCACGCCGCACCTTCCGCGCGCAGGGCCTCGACAAATTGCAGGCGAGAGCAGCGCAACCGGTCCAACTGCAGCCGGAGGTAGAAAAACCAAAAGGTGCCGCGATCCGTCGCGGGTAGCGCCGGCGGCAGTACACCGGACACACCGGAAATCCCCTCGATAAAAATCCGCCCGAGCGCCGCCCGCTTGGCCGCGATGCCCTCGAGCCGCTGCAGCTGCACTGCGCCGAACGCGGCCTGCAGCTCGCTCATCCGGTAGTTCGTCGCCAGGACTGCGGTCTTGTCCCACGTATACGCAGGATCGGTGCGATCGTTGCCCTTGTCGGCAAATTTCAGCAACGCCGGGCCGAACCTCGGATCACTTGACGCCACCACCCCGCCATCACCGGTGCCGATGTGTTTCGAGTTCATCAGCGAGTAGCACGCGATGTGACCGAGCGAACCGACCGGCTTGCCCTGGTAACGCGCGCCCCACGCCTGCGCACAATCCTCGATCAACACCAGCTGGTGCCGGTCCGCAATGGCCTTGAGCGCGCCGAGATCACACGGGGTCCCGGCCAGATGAACCGCCACGATCGCCTTCGTTTTCGACGTTATCGCCCGCTCCACCGCCTTCGGATCGAGGTTGTAGGTCGACGCGCCGAGATCCGCGAACACCGGCACGCCCTGTTGAAACAGGATTCCTGAAATAGAACCGATGTCGGAGATCGGTGTCGTAATCACCTCGTCTCCAGGACCGATCCCCGCCGCCGCCACCGCGATGTGCACCGCCGCCGTACCCGAAGAACACGTTACCACATGCTTGCAGGGATTAAACTCCTTGAAGCGCTCGATGAACAAAGCCGTCTGATGATTGGGGCCCTTGCCCTGCCAGTAAAACAAGGACGGCTGCTCCACCGCCGCGGTAACCTGCTGTTTTTCACGCTCGTCCCAACGCACCCATTTACCGGGTTTGCTTTGCACCGTCTTTGCCGTCGCGGTCTTAGCCACCGGAGCCTTCGTCGCGTCGTCGGCGCCACGTGCCGTGATAGGCAACTGCGCCACGAGGAGCGCCACCGAATTGGCCTGCAGAAATTTTCTCCGAGTAAGTTTTGAGGGCATAGGCGGGAAGATGACGGCGGATTCGGACCAAGGTTCAGGGCGAGACGAAAGGCTGGTAGCCAAACTGATCCGCCAAAGCGAGGCACTCCAGCGCGGGTCGCACACCCTCCGAGCAGGTCGGATGGGCCAGCGACGCCGCCGCGGTACATACGCCCAGAGTCAGCGCCTCCGCCACCGGAAGACCCTCGTGCAAAGCATAAAGCACGCCGCTCGCGAGCGCATCACCCGCACCCACTGCACCCTGCACGTAGCCCGCCGGCAACTGCAAGGCGGGCTGCCAGTGGGTTTCGCCGTGGGCGTTGCAAGCCAACACCGCCGCCGGAAAATGCACGAACACCCACTCGCGCACGCCGCCGCCCGCCACCTGCACCGCCGCCCGGGCCACCAACTCCGGAACAACCGCCCCCTCACAAACGGTCTCGATTCCGGTCACCTGCGTAAGCTCGAGCTCATTGAGAAAAAGATAGTCGAGGTGCGGCAACGCGGGCCGCACGATCCCCGCCACCCGCGCACTGATCTCGCTCACCAGGTCAGCCGAAGTCTTAAGCCCGGCCGCCTGCGCGGTGCGAAGGACGTCCGCCGCCGCGGTCCCGCTCGCACCCGGCGCATCCAAACCGTCGAGCAGGAGCAAATAACCCAAATGGAAAATCCGCGCGCGGCTGCCGTCGAAATCGAAGTGCTCCGGTGCCAGCTCGGCGTTTGCCCCGCGGCAGTGGAAAAAAGTCCGCCGTCCGCTGGCCTGCTCCGTCATTACGTCGGTATACGACGTCGGCGCCGCGGGCGTCCGGCGCAACCGCGTCACATCGATCCGGTGCCGCGTACAGTCCTCGCGGATAAACCGACCGCCCTCGTCGTCGCCCACCAAACCGACCGCCTCGAGTGGAAACGGCGCTCCCATGCGAGCGAGGTCCTTGAGTACGTTGTAGGCCGAGCCGCCGTTGCTGGCATGCTGGCGCAGGATATTCGCGAGCGAGTCTTGCGACGGCCAGCGGTCGATGACCTTGACGTGGTCTACGATCCAGTTGCCGGCGGCGATGATGCCGGCGCGGGTGTTCAACGGTTCGGGCATACGTCGATGGGAAATGAGAGCGGCAAGGGTTGGGAGGAAAAACGGAACGGGCTGGATCCAAAACCACTCGGCCGGCTACTCCGGGGTATTACCGCCGGCCCAAATTCCGGGCCGTGATGACCCATATACCTGAGAGCGAAAAGTCCGCACCTTGGAGTCGAATCTGGCGGTGCCGCTTCAATTCGCTGACACCAACTTCAGCGTCACGCCGAGGCGGCGGAGTCGAGCTTGATCGTTCGCACTGAGCTTGGCGTCGGTCACAAACAGATCGAAGTCTCCCCAACCCGCGAAGGCCACGGCCGCCGGCTGGTTCCACTTCGCCGCATGCGACACGAGTATCTTCCGGCGCGAGCGACCGCACGCGGCCTGCTTGACGCCGGCCTCGGACAGTTCGGTGGTCGACGGACCGTCCGCAGCGTCGAGCCCGGAAGCCGAGAGCACAGCGACATCGAAGCGGAGTCCGTTCATCCAATTAAGCGCCAACCCGCCGACGAGGGCGAGGCTGACCCCGCGGACATCACCGCCGACTGAAACCACCCGGGCCTTGGCTGCGCCGGCGAGTTGCAGGAGCGGGATTGAATTGGTTACGATCGTGAGCCGGCGGCGGTCGAGGATGTGTCGCCCGACCTCCAGACAGGTCGTGCCGGCATCGATGAACACCTGCCCGCGATCGGGCAATTCCTTCGCGACGGCCCGCGCGATTGCGAGCTTGGCGTCCGCGGCCTCGACCGACTTACGGGCGAAACCGTGCTCGTGATCAAGAAACTCCGGGTGGAGCGCACCGCCATGGGCGCGCACCACCTTGCCGGCCGCCTCGAGCGCACGCAGGTCGCGGCGCACCGTAATGCCCGACGCCCCAAGCCGACGCGCCAACTCGCCGACCATTAGGCGACCCTCCTGGCGGAGAAGCGATTCGATCGCACGCTGCCGTTCTTCGGCAAACATCGCCGGGACTTTTCCCCGGATGGCGTCAGTTTTCACTCTTCAAAAACGCCACGAGATTCGCGAGTTCGGCCTTCGTCATCGTCTGCTCCAAGCCGTCGGGCATGAGCGATAGCCCCGACGCCGCCAGCGATGCGACATTTTTGCGCAGCACCGTCTCCTCCGTGCCGGCCGCGGTGCGGAGTTGCAAACTGCTGTCTGACTCCGCCGCCAGCCAACCGGAAATCGTCCGGCCGTCCTGCGTGACCACCGTCAACGTTTGGTACGCGGGAGCGACCTCATAGTTCGGCACGAGAATATGCAGCAGCAGCGCATCCGCGGGTTGGTTACGCACCCCGGTGAGGTCGGGACCGACCTTGCCGCCGGCCCCCTTATGGGTGTGGCAGGCGGAGCAAGCGCGGACAAAGACCGGCGCTCCAGCCACGGCATCCGCCGGGCCCTGAACGAGGTCGCGCAACGAACGGTAGACGGCCATGCGGTCGCCGGCCTCGAGCGTCTGGAAAAGCTCCTTCGCCTCCTTGGCCAGATCGGAGTTGGCGTGCTTCTGCAACTGGCCGCGCCGGATCGAAGAGATTTCCGGGGCCTTGATGTCACCCCGCTTGATCGCCGCGAACAGCACCTTGATCAGCGCCGGCTTCGAGGTGAGCGCGGCGATTACCGCCTCGCGAATCTGCGGCGTGTATCGGTTCCAGTACTGCGCCTGCACGAGCAGATCGCCGCCGCGCGGATCACCCACCCGCTCCAGCGCCCGCACGACCTGCAACTGCAACTCCGCGGGTTGCCGCGCATCGAGCAACGGACCGAGTCGGGCGACGCCGCGCGCAAACTCCGCGTAGCCGAGCAGCGCGACGGCCGGGCTGCGCACGGTCACCGGCGTGCGTTCGTCGAGCGCAAGCCCGGCCGCCCATTGGAAGTAATCGGCCAGCACCTGCCGCGACGCTCCCGGCTCCTTGCCCAAAGCCGCGACCAACGGCACATCCGCGGCCTTGCCGCGAAACTCAGCCCGCGTCCGCAGGCCCTCGGCCAACCCGAGCACCGCGGGAAGTCGCCACGGGGTTTGCGGACTGCTTTGCAGCGCCAGTTTCAGAAACTCGCCGTTCGCCGCGAGCGAGGCCCCGGTGCCGAGCATCCGACCAAGGTCCTCCATCACCGCCGCCACCGCCGGCGTCGGCTCGTCCTGCCAACGGACAAACGCGGCGCGAAAGGCATCGAGCCGTGAACCAATGCCGCTCAAGACCGCCGCGCGTGTCCACCGGTCCGCACCGTCGCGCGCCGCGATCGCCGCCAGAGGCGCGACGGCCCGCGGATCGCTCCACGAACCAAGCGCCAGCGCCGCACAAAACCGCACGCGCGCATTTTCATCTGCCGCCACGGCGAGCAAGGCCGCGGCGATTTCCGGGTTGCCGGTCATCAACTCAGCCCCGAGCCGTACCCCCTGTTCGCGTACACCGGGCGACGGATCCTTGAGCGCGCCCAGCACGTACTTCGGCTGCAGTTGGCCGAGCCCCTGCAGCGTCCAAAGCGCGCGGGTCCGCCCTTCGGGTGATGAACCGGTCGCGGCGATCTTTTCGATCGCCGGCACAGCCGAAACCTCGGCGCGTTCCACCAGGAGACGCTGCGCCAGCTCCCGCCACCAACCCTCGGGGGCGTCGAGGCTACGCACGAGCTCGGGCGTGGTCGTACCGGGCGGCTTGGCGCGGACCGGAGCATTCTCCCTGACGATGCGATAAATCCGACCGCGGTCTTTGCCGCTGACAAAGTCGAGTTTGCCGCGGGACTCTTCGGGCACGTAGCTCGGGTGGTCGATCTCGCGGCGATACATGTCGGCGACATACAAAGCGCCGTCCGGACCCTCGCCGAGAAACACCGGACGAAACCAGACATCCGTCGACGCGAGGAATTCACGTCCGCCGTTCACGACGTCCGAACGGAACGAAGCGCCTTCGGCCAGCAGGGCCTGCCGTTGCACGAGATTCTGCGCCGGCTCGCAAATGAACACGTTGCCCGTGTGGTCGGCCCCTAGAGCGGTGCCACCGTAGACAACCGTGGCGCAGGCAGACGTAAATGTCCCGGCGTGCGGCTTACTCATGAGCGAAGGGATGAAGTCCGCCGAAACGCTAGCCCGGCTGATCGGCCATACTTTGCCCTCGGACTCGACCTTGGACACATTCTGCACCATGTCCGCAAATGCGAGATGCGGGTTGCGCTTCAGGTACCAGGGCTCGAGCACGACCTGCATCACCGGGTGGCGGTTCGCCACAATGAACTTCCGGCCAAAGCCGTCGAAAGACAGGCCGAACTGGGCTCGGCCGCCCGTCAGTTCAAAGTCCAGCGTGCGGGGGTCAAAGCGGCTGTCCGACGTCGCGAACGACACTGCGGGTACATCCGGCCGGCTCGGGATCGTGACCGTGCCGCCGTTCAATCCGCTCGTGAGGTAAATCTTGCCGTCGAGACCGAGCGTGGGATGGCTGACACGGATCTGCGCGGTGCGGCTTTTATTGAAACCGGTGAGCACAACGCGCTTCTCGTCAGCGATACCGTCGCCGTTGGTGTCCTTCAAATAGTACACATCCGGCGCGCACGTCACAAACACCCCGCCCTGCCAGGGCAAAATGCCATTGGGATAACTCAGACCGGTGGCGAACTCCGTCCGGGTCTCATAGCGGCCGTCGCCGTCGCGGTCCTCAAGCAGCGCGATCCGACCCTCGGCCGGAGCCGTGGAACCGTCGACCGGATCCGGATAGCCGCGCCCCTCCACCACGTAGAGCCGGCGGCGCTCGTCGAAGGCGAATGCCACGGGCCCGACCACGAGCGGCTCGGCGGCAACGAGCTCGACGCGGAGGCCGGGCTCGACTTGAAACGACCTTAGCGCCTCTTCCGGACTGCGCGCCGGAATCTTCTCCGCCGCGCCGAGACCCAAACCGGCCGAACAGGCGAGGATCCCGCAGAATCCCCACCGCGCCAAACCACGCCCAAGGCGCAGATGATCACAAACGTTCATTAACATTCACACTTGAACACCGGTTCGAGCGGGGCAATTTCTTTTCCGCCTCCCGCGGTCGCGCCGGAATAATTCCGGGTGCCGCCTTCCCCTTCCATGAAGATCCCCCCGCTCTCCTCCCTGCGTTGCGCGCTCACGCTGCTCGCGCTCCTCCCGCTCTCGTCCGTCCGCGCGGCCGCGCCCGCCGCACCAGCACCGATTGAACCGAAGGACGTCGTCGTGCTCTTCGACGGCAAGACGAAGAAGGACCTCGCCCCTTTCTACACCTGGCTCGCCAAATTCGGCCGGCAGGATCCCGACAAGGTCTTCACCGTGGTCGACCACATCGACGGCGCACCGGCGATCCGCTCCAGCGGACAGCACTACGGCGGCATCGTCACAAAGTCGGAGTTCACCAATTATCGGCTGATCCTCGAATATCGCTGGGGCATCCTCACGTGGGAGCCCCGCACCACCAAGAGCCGCGACTCCGGGATTCTGCTCCATTGCCAGGGCGAGGATGGAAATTACGCAAAGGCGTTCAACGCGCCGTGGCTCAGCTCGTACGAATATCAGATCATCGAGGGCGGCACCGGCGATCTGTTGGTCCTCAACGGTTATGAGCGCGGCCAGGACAAGCCCACGATCATCCCGAAGATCACCGCCCAAGTTGCCGCCAACGGGAAGAACTGGGATCCGAACGGCAAGGCCACCGAGTTCAACCGGGGCCGCATCGACTGGCAGTACCGCGACCTCGGCTGGAAGGATGTCCTCGGCTTCCGGGGCAGCAAGGACGTCGAAAAGCCGATCGGCGAGTGGAACTACGTCGAGGCAATCTGCGACGGCGGCAACCTCACGTATTTTCTTAACGGCGTAAAGATCCTCGCGGCCACCGGCGCCTCCGTTACCTCGGGCCGACTGCTCTTCCAATCCGAGGGCGCAGAAATTTATTTCCGCCGGATCGAACTGCACCCGCTGAAGAAATGAACCCGCGCACCCTCGTCCGCCTTTTGGCCGCGACCCTGCTCTGCGGTCCCGCGCTCACGGCGGCGGCGCCGGTCCCCCCCGCCGCCACCGGCATCAAGGCTGGTTTTGCCGAGCGCGACATTACGCCCGCCCTCGGCTCCGAACAACCGGGAGGCTACGGGAAGGCGTTCCACCGCTCATTCCACGATCCATGCAAAGTGCGCGTCGCCGTCTTCGACGACGGCAAACAGAAGGTCGTACTCATCGGACTCGACGCGCTCGTGGTGCCGCGTCAGCTCGTCCTGCAGGCGCGCGCGGAAATCGAACGGCTCACCAAGATTCCCGGCCGCGCCGTCATGATCGGCGCCTCGCATTCCCATTCGTCAGGGCCGGTCGGCATGGTATTGCCGGGCCAATTCGACGCCGCCCCCGAGGACATCCGTAAACTCGCCTATGCGGACTCGTCGGAGGCCAGCAACGGCTACCTCCTCCTGGTCACGCGGGAAATCGTCGAGGGGGTGCGCGCGGCGGATGCGGCGCGCGTGCCCGCGCAGCTCGGCTTCGGCTACGGCCACGAGGACAAGGTGGCGTTCAACCGCCGGCTGCGAATGAAGAACGGCCAGAGTTGGAGTCACCCTGGGGCGATGAACCCCGACATCATCGACTACGCGGGCCCGATCGATCCGCAGGTCGGCGTCATCGGCGCGTGGGACCTCAACGGAAAATTGCTCGGCACCGTCGTCAATTTCTCCTGCCACGCCACGGCAAATCCCGGCGGCATTTCGGCCAACTGGATTTACTACCTCGAGCGCACCATTCAGGGCGCCCTCGATACCCGCGCCCCGGTCGTGTTTCTGCAGGGGGCCTGCGGTGACGTGACCCAAGTCGACAATCGCACGCCGAACCAGCGGCCGACGGCCGAGGCCTGGTCGCAACTCGTCGGCGGCCGCGTCGGGGCGGAGGCGGTGAAGGTCTTGCTCAGCGTGCCACGCAGCAGCGACATCCCGGTCGACGTGCGCCAAAAGACGTGGCCGATCCCGCGACGCCAGCCATCGGCGGAAACGATCGCCAAGGCTCGCGCCACACTCGCGCTGGGCAAACGCCCGCCGGACTTCACGGATTGGACCTTTGCGAAGGAAACGCTGATGCTGCAGCACCTGATCGCGGTCGAACCGAAGCCGGAGGTCGAGGTGCAGGCGCTCCAGATCGGGCCGGTGGTGTGCGTTTCCAACCCTGCCGAGTATTTCGTGCAGTACGGCCTTGATATCAAACAGGGCAGCAAGTTCCCCTTCACGTTTCCCGTCGAGCTGGCCAACGGCTGCGTCGGCTACGTGCCGACCGAAGAGGCGTTCAGCGCCGCGGGCGGCGGCTACGAGACGAGACTCACCTCGTACAGCAACCTGGAGATTTCCGCCGGCCGGCAAATGGCCAACACGGGCATCGCACTCGCCAACGAGATGAAGCCCGGCCCCGTGCCGGACTTCGCCAAGATCAAGGCGCCCGGCGCGCCCTGGCGTTACGGCAACGTCGGGCCGGGGCTGGATTGAAGGATGGCGGCGAAGCCCGGCGCGTGTGCGCCGGGCCCCTTGACGTTTTAGCAGCCAAATCCCGCGGCTCACGCCGCGGGCTACAACGCCGACCGCAGCACGGGCTACCGTCTACTTCAACTCTTTCAGCTTCACTTCGCGGCCAAGTTCGGCGGAGAGATCTGCGGCGAGCACCACGCGGTGCGACTTCAAGCTCTCGCCGAGGCTCGTCAACGCCATGTCCTCGCCGCGCTCGAGCGAGGCGAAAAACGACTCGAACTGCGTCTGGTACGGGTGATCCGACACATCGCCGGAATCGAGCATCTTCATCGAGAGGTTGCTCCAGGCGTGCTTGTTCAGGCCGCCGAGTTTGTTCGAGTGAAACTTGTTATCGAGCAGTGAGCCTTCGCTGCCGACCAGGTGGGTGTGGAAGTAATACGGCTGGATGCAGTCGATGACCGAAGCGACCTTGCCGATGCGCCCGTCCTTGAACCGCAGGATCGTGACCGACGTCGTCGCGTATTCGTACTGGGCGAAGACCTTATTCTGCGAACGGGTGGCGTAACTTGTGACCGCCTCAACCTCGCCACCCATGCAGAGGAGCAGCGCATCCATCGCGTGGCACCCGGCGGAGAGCAGGCTGCTGCCGCCGTTCTTCTTGCCGGTGTTCCAGCGGAACTGGCCGTACCACGGGCCGATGCCGTGATAGTAGTCCACCTCCCCGTAATGGATGGTGCCGAGGAGGCCGGCGTCGATGACCGACTTCGTGACCTGGAACTGGCTCGAGAACCGGCACTCGAAACACACGCAGGTCTTGACGCCGGCTTTGGCGACGGCGGCCGCCGCGGCCTTGGCGTCGGCGTAGGAAAGCGTGATCGGTTTTTCGAGGATGATGTGCTTGCCCGCTTTCGCCGCAGCGATCACGTGATCCTTGTGCTGCGAAGGATAGCTGCAGATGGAGACCGCGTGGATATCCGGCTGCTTCAGCATCGCCGCGAGATCCGTGAAGGTCTGGATCGGGCTGCCGTGGCGGGTGCTAAGGACGGCGTTGTCCTGCGGGCGGGAGGAATAGACGGCGGTGACCTGCGCGTTGGCCGAGGCGTTGATTGCCTGGATGTGCGCGGTGGCGACCCAGCCGTAACCGATGACTGCGACGTTGTACTTCTTCATGAGGGGAGTTGAGGAGGGAGGCGTCCTAACGAGCCTCCCGCGAGGGGAGGCCGAGGAGGGGCGCCGATACTAGAAAGTACCCTTGAGGCCGAGGGCCAAGGCGATGCCAAATTCCGACGTCCGGTTCTGCCGCGCGTACCAGGGCGTCTCGTCCGCGATGCGCAGGAGGGTCTGGGGCACGTTGAGCACGTTGTTAGCGCTGGCAATCAGCGTGAGGCGGCGAGAGACTTGGTACGACGCGTTGAGGTCCAGCGTGGTGCGGGCGGCGAAGTACTGGTAGCCGTTCGTCCCGACCGCGGGCAGCGGGGTGCGCTTGTCGAGCCCGCGGTAGTTCCAGCGGGCGACCAGGTTGAGCTGCCGCCAGTTGAACGTGGCGCCCCAGTTGGCGGTCTTCGGGATGAAGCTGGTGAAGTCGGCCTGCCGGCTGCCCTCGAGGTGGATGTAGGTGGCGTTGGCGAACACCGTGAAGGGCGTGCCCCACTTGCCGAGGCGCCGGAGCGACTGGCGGACGTTGAACTCGGCACCGCTGATCCGGGCATCACCGGAATTGAACTTGGAGCTCACGTTCCAGCCCACGTAGGCGGGATCCAGCCCGAGGTCCTCGAGCATGTCGGTGGTCGCCAGCTTCACCTGGGTGCCGAAGAAGTTGCTGATGTCCTTCCGGAAGGCGCCCGCGCTGAACACGCCGCCGTCGGCGGTGTAATACTCGGCGGAGAGGTCGAAGTTGTCCGCCGTCCACGGCCGCAGCGCTGTGTTGCGCACGGTGATGGTGCCCTTGACGATCGCGGGGTTGTTCTGGTCCTGCTCGTTCAGGTCGTTCTGCGAGAACTGCGCGTTCGGGATGACGTCGGTCAGGTCCGGGCGGCCATAGGTCTTGGCGTAGGCGGCGCGCACGAGGAAGTTCTCCGTGACGTCGTAGGTGAGGTGCAGGCTCGGATACGCCCCCTGGTAGGACCGCGCCGCCTTGTAGCCGCGGTCAAAGCGGGTGAGCCGGAGCTCCTCTATCGAGCCGGCGGCACCGGCCTCCGGCTTGCGGATGCGCTGGCCGGCTTCGTTCCGCAGGAAGGTGCCGCCGGCGTTGCGCAGGTAGATCGCGCCGAGGTCGACGAGCGGCCCCTGTCCCGCGTCGTCCGTCTTCTCGAAGCGGACGCCGGTGACGACATTGAGCCGGTTGCGGAAGAGCCGGGCCTCGGCCTGCAGGTAGGCGGCGGAGACGGTCTCCTTGATGTACTCCGAACCCGTGATGCGGGACTGCTCCGACGCGACCAGGTTGGCGGGCGTGAGCGTGAACAGGTTGAGCGCCGCATGGGCGCGGTCCACCGAGATCCAGGGGATGTTGCGGAAGCCGTAGAGCGAGTCCTGGTTCTTGTAGACCTGCATGGCATAGGGCGCCGGCGAGTCGGGGGTGGCGACGTTGCCGTCCGGTCCGGCGTAGGAATACGTCGTGGTCTGCACCCGGGCGTCGACCTTCATGACGCTCTGGTAGCCGCCCACCTGCAGGGCGGTCGGGAACGGGAGGACGTTGAAGCGGCGGCGCACATTGAGGTGGCCGGAGCGCACGTCGGACCGGTTGTTGTAGGGCTGCTCGGTACCCGATGCCAGCGAGTAGTTCGCGAGGTTGGAGTAGTCGATTGGGTTGTTCGCGTTGTCGAAGGCCTCGATGGTCCACGGCCGGTCCAGCACGATGTTCCGCAACGACACGCGGACCGGCACGACGAGGCTCGCCGAGATCCCGCCGAAGTGACCGGGATTCGGGCGGGAGCGATCTGAGAGCGAGGCGCTCAGGCCGCCGTCGATGCGCCACTGGCCGTCGTCGTGGCGGTACTTGAGGCCGTACTGGTCCGTGGCCCCGAGGAAGGTCTGGCCGCCGCCGGAAAGGGTCAGCGACCCGCGGCCCGTCGCGCCGATCGTCTCCTTTTCCGAGAAGCTGAACGGCACGCCGGTGGCTACGCTCGGGGCGGCGACGGTACCCGCGTTGAACGCCCAGGTCTGGGTGCCGATGTAGGTGCGGTAGGCGTTGTGCTGGACGTTGAACGACAGGACGCCGCTCGGCGTGACGCGCCAGTCGGCCTTGATGCCGAAGTTGGTGCGCGACTGGCTGCGCGGGCCGTCCTGGACGGTGTATTGCTGGAGGAACGGCTTGCTGTAGGAGGAGTTGGTGCCGGTGCCGAGGGCGGTGAACAGGGTCGTCGAGAGGTGCTGCTCGTTGTACTTGTCGCTCTGCATGCCGGTCACGACGACGCCGAAGTTCTTGGTCACCGGCAGCGTGTAATCGAACTCGAAACCGAGGAACATCTTCCGGGTCAGGTGATCGCCGAGGGTGTGCGGGGTCTTGTTCAAGGTGAGGTTCTCGTGGTTGGCCATGAGCGTGACCCCGTAGTTGAGGCGGGCCTCGCTGCGCTCGAAGGCGCTCTTGGTGACCATGTTCACGGAGCCCCCCAGCGAGTCGGCCGGCGTCGACGGCGTGGGGATCTTGGTGACCTCGATGCGCGAGATGTTGTTCAGCGCGAGGGTGTTCATGTTGAACGTGCGGCCCGGGGAGGCGTTCGCGCTGACCATCGTCGCTCCGTCGGACGTGAAGGACGTCATCGAACCGCCGATGCCGCGGACGGAGACGCCGACGATCTCCACCTCGGAATACTCCGCCGTCATGCCGGGGATGAACTTCAGGAACTCGCCGACGTTGCTGCCGAGCACGGCGCCGAGCTCGTCGGTGGCCATGACGTTCTTGAGGTTCGGCGCGAACCGCTGCTCGTTGACGGCGAGGGCGCGGGCGCTCTCCTCTTTTTCCGCGGCGACCAGGAAGCGGTCGAGCTTCACCACCCCGCCCGTCTGGCCGAAGCGCTCCTTGCTCGTCAGGGCGACATTCTGCTCGGCGATGCCGCCGGCGGCGACGGTGACGGTCACCTCCTGCACATCGAGGTCGGTGTAGAACACCTCCAGCCGGGCCTGGCCCGCCGGGACGTCGGCGAGGCGGAAGGTGCCGGACTCATCGGTGTAGACCACCTGGTCGGTGCCCTTGAGGGCGACGCGCGCGCGGTTGAGGTAGTTACCGGTGGCGGCGTTCTGCACGCGGCCGGTGACGGAACCGCCGCTGGATGCCGCGGACGCAGTCTGAGCAGAGGAGGAAGCAGCCGGGACGAGGCCGGTGACGAGCACAAGCAACCACAGGATAACGCGCGAATTCATAGTTTTGGGGTACGACCGGCCATGGGTTGAAGCGGGACGTCCGTCGGGTGTAGCCAGAAGAACCTAATGTTCAAGTGTGAACATAAGTGACCATATATGATCATCTCGCCGACCAACCGCCGCCCTGCCCCAAGCATCACTTGCCCGGAAAAACCGGGGCCAACGCCTTCATTTCGCCGGCCAGGCGCAACAAGGCCGCGGTAATTTTCGGCGCCGCCTCGGGTTCAAGGCGGTTGGTGCCCACCCACGTCTCGTAGCCACCGAGCCTGATCTGGGGCGGAGTCGGCAGGTAACCGTAGTAGCCGTTGGCCAAACCGATCGTGAGGGTCCGCGACCAGGGCGACCGCGCCTTCAACTCCAACCCCATCTCGGCGAACGGCTCCGCCGGCACCGTCATGATTGCAACCTCACCAATGCGCAGCACCTGCAGCGGCGCGACGACGGCCACGGGAGCCGCGTCGCGTTGCAGCACCCGGTTGGCGTAGACCTTCTCCAGCGGATGCCAGCTAGGGCCACCGGCCGGACGGGCCAACACGTCGCGCGCCCGCGCCACCATCTCCGGCGACGGCCGGCGCGACTGCAACGGGAGTTCCTCATAGCGGGCGTCCAGGGTCACGGCCTCGCGATGCACCGTGGTCTGCTGCGCCCGATAGACGGCGGTCGCGAGCAAGTCCGCCACCCGCTGCATCTGTTCAAAAGCCGGCTGGACCGGGCGCTTGGCGCGAAAGTCCACGTTGTTGACGTCGCCGCTGGTGCCGTTGGCCAGCAACCCGACGAACGGCGGCGCATGCGGTTCACGCGGCCGGCCGGCCTGAAGCAACTCGCCGATCCTCGCGCAGAAGACCGCAAAGTAGTCGGCCGAAACCACGCCGGCTGGCACCCCGCCGACATAATGCAACGAGTAGCTCGCGAACAAGGCGATCGGCCGGCCTGAGACGGCCTGCACCGACAGGAAGGAGATCTCCGGATCCGTCGGCCCGGCCGGTTTGATCAGCGCGGGCGAACCCGCGGGAGGATTCATGCGCACGGTGTCGACCCCGCCGAACGGATTACGCCGCAGCGCCTCGTCGGAAACATACCAGCGCCGGTTGAAGACCTGAGCCGGCTCCAGCGCACTGCCCCATCCGATTCGGGCTGGTTCCAGCTGCGAGATCGCCCGCCGGATGGTGTCCGCGAGGCGTGAGGCAATGAACTTCCGGTACGCCGCGAGATCCTCGGGGCCGCGCCCCGTGCTGGGTCCAATCGACGTTTCCGTGCCCGCCGTGGTCCCCGAGTGGGTATGGGTCGCCGCAATCAGGATACCGTCCCCCGCCAGGCCGGTCCGCTCGGTGGTCAGACGTCTCGCCTCGTCGCAGACTTCCCGCGGCAGCCCGATGTTGTCCACCACCACCAGCGCGAGCCGACGCCGTCCATCGTCGAGCACCAGCGCACGAACCTGCAACGGGTCGTGCACATAGTTGGCCGGCACCGGACTGAAACCGCCGATAATCATCGCGCCCAGTTCCGGCGTGATGTCCCCGGTCGCCGCTCCGGCGCGAAACACTCCGGGATCGGCAGCCTCGGCCAGCTGGCCCAACCGGACAAGCAACCCGACCAAGCCCGCCCACCTCCGAAGGCGCTCGGGAGCGCGAAGAGACCGACGAACGTTCGCCTCACCCGGGAAGGAAAATCCCAGGCGGAGCAACAGCGGGGCCAACGGGGTCAGGGCGAAACGCGCAACCAAGGGGGCAAAGGTCATGGCGAACGCGCACCCTCATCACCGCGATCACGCCTGTCGAGGTTCGACTGCCCGCACGAAAGTGGCGCGCCCGGCAGGCGGCCTCACTTCGCCGCCCGACGCTGCCCGGCAAAGTGCCCGAGCACCGCGGCCCGCATCGCATCCCGCGCCGCGGGGGAATTCGTGTGCCCCGAGGGGATATCGTTGAAGATGTCCTTGGGCG
>CAIJFT010000054.1 GCA_903820035.1 uncultured Opitutia bacterium | reverse complement strand
CGCGTACCGCCGCGCCCTCGACAGAGAAACCCGTGGTCTCGTTGCGCGCCGCAAAGAAATCCCCGGATGCGGCCGCATCATCAAACTCGTCGTACACCCGGACCGGTCGTGGCGTACGTTGCGCCGTCGCCGTCGCCGTCGCCGCGAGCGGCGGGAATCTCACCGGTGCCGGCGGGCTCCGTGGCGCGATCGCGGGCGCGACAGCGGCCTCGGCCGCGCCGGCTTCCAGCCACAGCGTAAAGTACGGCGCCGTCTGCCTCGGACCTTCGCGGCTGGCCACATAGCGATTCGGAAAATGACGGTACTGGACCGTGTTGCCCTCGCGCGTGTACTCGCTGCCCACATCGTCCATCACGCAGAAACCCTCGCTCCGGCCCTCGATCCGCGCCTGCACCACGGCGGGCGCAACCGGCACCACCTGCCAGCCGGCTGCGTCGCGCGCCGTGGCGTCACCAAAGCCCCACGCCGATCCGCCATTGCCGTTAATCACGGCGGTGAGGTCCGGCTCCCCGCCCGCCCAGCGCGCCTCGCCGGTGCGGGCCCACGCAAAGCTGCTCGCCCCGGACACCTTCGCATAACCGGTGCCTCGACCCTCGGTCCACGCCGCGGCGACGCTGGAGACAGTGATCCGTCCGAGGCTTTCGTTGCCTTCGGGGTGAAGGTGCAACGTGGCCCGCACGACCCGTTGGCCGCGCAGCGGCAGCGGGTCGAAATCCACCAGAAAGAATTCCTGGATACCTTTGAGTTTCAACTTCGGCGACGCGCCGTTGTTGCCCTCGCGCTCGGTCCGGTACGAGGACAGCCACAGGTCTCGCGTGACCTCGACCCGCCGCACCTCCGGTGCCGCCCACGCGAGCACGGCCGAGACGAGGAGCCCGGACAGGCAGCGCAGCCACCACACCCCGTAGCCCTGCGCGTGAGCGCAGGGACCGTGGCCTAACGAAGGTTCCCTGCGCTCACGCGCAGGGCTACCCTCCGGAACGGGCCCGGCGCCCGCGAACCGGCGCCCTTCCTCACGGTTTCGCATAAAACCGCACATAATCGAAAACCGCATACGCCGGCAGCGCGGTGTCGTCGACCGCCCGCGTGTTGCCGAGCGGCGAAGCGATGGTGGTGAGCCAGAGGCTCATCTCCCCGTGGTCGGGAATCGTCGTCGCGTCGTTCACCAGCACAATCCGGCCGTCGAAATAGTACGTGACCTTCTCCGGCGTGAATTCGCAGCCCCACACGTGGAAGTCCGCCGCGAGATCCGGCGTGCGGACGTTGCGGTGGCCGCGCCCGAAGTGTTGCGGCGCCCACTCGTGCAGGTTGGCGCCGTAGAGCTTCGGTGTGACGGAGTCGTTCTCGCAGACATCGATCTCCTGCCGCGAGCCGGGCCGGGCCGTCGCATTCGCCGCAGCGTGGTGCATCATCCAAAACGACGTGTGCCAGCCGGCCTTCGGCGGCACCTTGAAGCGGGCCTCGTAGTAGCCGTAACGGAAGACGCGTTTCGAAATCACGCCACCCGCCGTGTAGTCGCTCTTGCCGCTCTTCTCCTTCTTCCCCGCGAGCCAAAGGTAGCCGTCGTGCACCGCCACGTTGTCCGGCAGCTGCGTGCTCCAGTAACGCTCGCCGGTGCGATAAATCCACTGCTCGGGGTTGAGCGCATTGCCGTCGAACTCATCGGCCCACCCCAACTGGTAACCCGGCGGCGGCGTGGGCGCGACCGGCAGATCGAGGGCGCTCGCGGGCGTCTTGCGCTCGGCCGCGGGCGGCTTCGTACCGACGGGCTCACCGACCAGAAGAAAACCGCCCAGGTACAAACCGTGAGCCGCGTACGGCTTCGGATCGGTGATCGGCGTGCCGGCCTTTTTCATGATCGCGGCCTTGTCGATTTTCGTCGGCAGCAGCTCGAGCCGCACGCGGTGCTCGGTGTCGGGCAGCGTCTTCGAGAAATACCACGGTTTGAGATAGTAGCGTCCGGGCGTGGAGAAGCTGTCGAACAACGTCCCGGTCTCCGGCGGCAAGTCGTCAACCGTCATCCTGAACTCGCCGTTGTCCGGCCCCTTCAGGCCGATCAGGCCGACCTGCGTGCCCTTGAAACGAAACTCCACCGTTGCGCCCGGCTCGAAGGCCACCCGGAGCGGGGGCACCAGGCCCTCGCCTTTTTGCGCCGTCGCCTGCGGGGCAAACGGCGGCAACTCCAACCACTGGCCGTCGTGGTGCGTCTCCGCCACCGTAAGCATTCGCGCCCGTTGCCAATGATCCGCGCGCCGCGGCTCCGGCAACGCCCGTGCCCCGGCGGAACCGGCCTGCAACATCGCCGGCAGAGCACCTACCAATCGGTCGTTGTAGAGGTGATGCCCGGCGTCGGTCGGGTGCGTGTTGTCGCGCGTGAAGATCAGCCGGCCCTGCGGATCGTTGCCCTGCGCGTCCGCCGCGACGCTGGCAGGCGCCGACATCACGAGCGTGCCCGCCTGCACGCGTTGCGCGACCGCGATGCCGAAGTTGAAGCTGGGAACGCCGTAGTGCGTCGCGACGTTTTCCATCGAGCGGGCCGTACTCTGGAGCCCGGCCGATTGCAGGTCTTTCAACCCGCCGCTGGAAACCGTGTAGACCAGACACACGTCCGTGCGCGGCAGCACGGCCCGCGTCTGGCGCACGATGCCCTCGATCTGCGCCTCGACCCGGGGCGAGCCGCTGCCGTCGTTGACCGCGAACTCCACGAAGAGCAGGTCGGGCCGGTGGCGCAGGACGTCGCGCTGGAGGCGCGGGGCGCCGTAGTTGGAACCGGTGCCGGACACCGCCGCAAAGATCTCGGTGAACTTTGACTTCGGATACGCCCGGCGCAGGTGTTCGAGCACGAACACCCGCCAGCCCTCCGCCGCCGTGATGCTGCCTCCCAGGAAAGCCACGCGCACCTCCTCGCCGGCCTGCAGCTTCGCGGCGACATTCGGGAGTCCGTCGCGGACGTGCAGTTCGGGCGCCAGTTCGGCGGCAAGCGCCGGGGCACCAAGCGCCCCGCCCGATGAGACGATCGCACAAAGAAAAAGAACGCATTTCCAGCCGAATGGATGCATGGGTAAAATTTGGAAGAGAGTGAAACGCACCCCTTCTCTAGAGCCGGCCGATCCCGCATTCAAACGCCATCAGCGGGAATCGGCCTGACGCTGGCTCGGAGCAGCCCTCAACCGGGCTCAGACCGACTGCGGCACGATCGCGCCGTGAGCAATCAATTCGCGACGGATGTCTGCCACCGGTACTTGCAATGGCGTTTTCCCGGTGCGCGCAGCAAGCGCCGCCGCGACGCCGGAGGCCTGGCCCATCGCCATGCAGGAGGCCTGGACGCGAAGGGCGGAGTTGGCGAGTTGGTCGCTACTGAGGCAGCGGCCGGCGACGAGCAGGTTCTTGCTCGCCTTGGGAATGAGCGCACGCAACGGAATCGTCGGCACGATGCCTTCGTTGAGATGCTTCGGGGTCACGCCGCCTTCGTAGTGCAGATCGATCGGGTAAAACGAATGCGCCACCGCGTCGGCAAACACGCGGCCTGAGGTGTAGTCCTCGTGCGTGATCTGCGCCTCGCCGACGATGCGGTAGGTCTCGCGGATGCCCGTCTCGGGTTGCAGACGCTCGATCGTCATCAACGCAAACGCGGGTTCCTGTTTGAGAAATCGCAGGACGCGGAGGAGCGCCTCGCGGCCGAGTAGGTTGGTGGCGGTGTGCGTCTCGGAGGTCGAGGAATCCGCGCCGGGGACGTGGTTGCCGCTCTCGCCACCCTTCCCGAGGAATCCGGCGATACTGCCGTTGATGTCGGTGGGTTTCAGGGCGCCGGATTTGCGCGCCGCGACAAGTTTCACCTGCAACGCATTCATATCGATCGTCGCCAGATCGTAACCGCCGAGGCGGTAGATGAGCGTGCCGGGTTGACGCGACTTCTCGCGGAAGCGCGGCAAGCCGGCTAGGCCGACGACGGAGGCGTTACCGGTGCAATCGACCAACTGCTTCGTCACGACGTCGACGAGTGTGCCCTTTCCCGCGAGCCGCACGCGCCAGCCGTTCGGCGTCGCGGTGACCGACAGCGGGGACTCATAATAGCGAATCTGCACGCCGGCTTTCACCGCCGCCTCTTCGGCGAGCGCAGCGTAAAGCGCGCCGCAGATCCGTACCTGATGCCGCCAGTGTTGGCGGCCGGTGGGCTTCGTGAAATCCGGCAAGTCACCGCTGCCGAGGTCCACCGCAGCTTTAACCAAGTCCCAGCCGATGCCGGCGATGACCTGCTTGCCCCACGCGTGAAACAGCCCGGGGAAATCCACGCCGGCCGTGGTGGTCGTGCCGCCCAGTTGGCTGCCCGACTCGACGAGCATGGTGCGCGCCCCGAGCCGGCCGGCCTGGATCGACGCGATGGTGCCGGCCGTGCCGCCGCCGATGACGAGCACGTCGGTCGTCAACGTGCGCGGCGCCGCCGTCGCGTCCGACGCCTGCGCGCCAGGCAAAACGGTGACGGCGGACACGGCGCCGAGGGAGGAGATAAAGGTACGGCGTTTCATGGCGAAAGGGTTTGGGGAAACTCGAACTCAGGTACGTTTCACGTCGGCCCAAGCCACTTCGTGCGGCAAGCGGCCTTGTTTTAAGGATACAGCTGACACCTGACCGGCGGTCTCGCCCATGGGGACAGCATTGCCGGTGACGCGGTAGCTGGAGTGGGCGAACGAATCCCCGCTGATGCAGCGTCCGGCCACCATGAGGCCGTCGACATCCGCGGCGATCAACGCCCCGACCGGAATATCGTACGGCTTTGCGCCCGCTTTACGATACCGGGCGACCTCGGCGGCGATCTCGTCCTTCCAAGGACCTTCCGAGTCGGGGCGGACATTGTGCACGTCGAAACCGAAGTTCACGCGGCACGCGGCGTCGTCGTGCTTCTTGCCCGCCACGATGTCGTCGGCGGTGACGGTGTAACGTCCCCGCACGCGGCGACCCTCGCGCACGCCGATCTGTTCGGCGGTGGCGACCACGGCGAGGTTCTTCCACGGTCCGCCGATCCGGCGCAGATCGGCCACGATTTTGTGCACCTCCCGCCGCGCGCGGATCGTGGCGTCGGTGATCTGGGCGGCGTCGTAGGCCGGGACGCCGTACTCATGATTCGTCATCAGCGAGAAAATACCGCTGTGGAGCAGACGCAACGTGGGCGAACTGTAGGACGGCTTGATGCCGGAGGCGCGCATCAACTTGTTGAGCGCGGTCTTCGCGCCCTCGCCGGCAAGCTCGCGCACGAACGGCGCCACTTCCGCGACGTTCACGCCCGTCAGCAGCGCCATGAGCGACATGGGCTGGCACTCGCAGTTGGCATTGATGCCGACGTCGAACCGGCAGCCGGCCTGCGCGGCCAGGTCGCCGTCGCCGGAACAATCGATGAAGCGTTCCGCGGCCCAAGCCTGCCGGCCGGACTTCGATTCCGTGATGATCGCGACGAGGCGGTTGCGCTGGTCCGTGACGGCGCCGACGAGGTGGGTGTGCAATCGGATCTTCACGCCGGCTTCGACGCACATTTCCTCGAGGACGATCTTCATCAGCTCCGGGTCGTAGATTTCGCCCTTGGTCTTTTTCGCGACGTCACTCCCCCGCGCGACCATGGCTTGCAGGATCTCCTGCATGATCCCGGACTTGCGCCCGCCATCGATGATCTTGGTCAGCATCCCGGCGGTCCAGACACCGCCGAGACAGCCGGCCGTCTCGATCAGCTGGGTCTTGGCGCCAGCGCGCGCCGCGGCCAGCGCCGCGCCAATGCCGGCCGGGCCGGCACCCACGACGAGCACATCGCTGCGGCCCGCCACGGGAATCTCGCGGGCTGCTTCCGTGAGCCGGCCGCCAGGGGTGAGTTCGCCGTTGGTCCGGAGAACTTCGCCCCGGGCGAACGCCGGGAGCGGCTTGCCGACGCCGGCAACCGCCGTCTGGCCGGAGAGCGACAACGCGTACGGACCGAGCAGCGCGCCGGTGGCGGCGGTTTGAAGGAAGCGGCGACGGCCGGGGGAGTTGGGTGAGGAATTCATGGTGGGGAAGAGCGGCCGGACGTTCAGAAGGAACCTTTTAGGCCCATCGTGAGACCGACCCCGTTGGCGCCGGTCAAATAGACTTTGCCGTAGGCGGGGGTCGCCGAACCGTAACGCAAGGTGACCGCCCGCGCATTGAAGACGTTCTGTGCGGCCACATAAAATTGCAGGCGCTTCTTCAACTCCACCTCAAGATTCAGGTCGAGCGTGAGCCGGCGATCATCGTACTCGAAGGCATCAGCCCCGAGGGCCGGCTGCGCCCCGAGACGGCGTTTGCCGCGATAATTCCACTTCGCCATGAACGTCGCAGGGCGCCGGGTGTAGCTGAAACCCCAGTTCAGGCTCTCGGGCGTGAAGGCGTTGAACGCCGCCGTGCTCTCGCCCTCGAGCCGCAGCTTCGTGCCATTGATGAAGACGGTGACGGGGCGGCCCCAGGCGCCCAGTTCGCCCAGCGACTGCCGCACATTGAACTCGGCGCCATAAACCCGCGCGGAACCGCCGTTAACCTGCGTGCTGACGCGCCAGCCCAGGTAGCGCGGGTCGAGCCCGAACTCCTCAAGGTCGGTGGCGTTCGCGATGCGCACGGTATCGGAAAAGAATCCTCGGATGTCCTTCAGGAATACGCCCGCGCTGAATAGGCCTCCGCCCTTCGAGTAATATTCCAAGGCCAGGTCGTAGTTGTCGGCCGACCATGGGCGCAGCCCGGTGTTGGTGACGGTGATGTTACCTTTTACCACCGAAGGATCGCCGAGCTGCGCGGCGTCGAGATCGGCTTCATCCACTTGGGCGGTTGGGATGAGGTTGTTGAGGTTGGGCCGGCCGTAGGTCTGCGCCCACGCCGCCCGGCCAATGAGATTCTCCGTCACCTGGTAGGTCACATGCAGGCTCGGGTAATAACCGTCGTAGCCGCGGTTCGCCTGGTACTTTCGCTCCTGGTGCGTGAGCCGGAGCTGCTCCATCGAGCTGACGGCGCCGGCGTCGACCCGGCGGACCCGCTGGCCCGCGGCGTTGCGCACAAAAGTCCCGTCGGAATTACGCGCCCAGACAGCGCTCGTGTCGACAAGGGCGCCGAGTCCCTCGGTCTCCGTATTCTCGTACCGCACGCCGGTGAGCACCTTGAGACGCGACTTGAAGAGGCTGAACTCCGTCTGCGCGTAGGCGGCGGTAACTCCCTCCTCGAAAAGCTGCGAGTTGTTGATCCGAAACGTCTCCTCGGTCACGAGCTGGGCCGCGGTCTTCGTGAAAAGCGCGGGGTTCGCCTGATAGGCACGGTACGCGAGGATCGGCGAGACATGCGGGAGATTGCGGAATCCGTAGTAGTGATACTGCCCAAAATAGACCGGCGAGACAAACGGCGCGGGCGAGCGGTCGCCGTTGATGCCGTTGTAGGTCCAGTTCTCGTTTCGGCGGCGAATGTCCCGCGTCTGCGTGCGCTGCTGGGCCCCGATCTGCACCGAGGCCGGGAACGGGAGAAATCCCAGCGTGCGACCGAGGTCCACCGAACCGCCCTCGAAATCCTCGCGGGTGCGCCGGGGCGTCGAGTTCACCGTGGTGAGCTGGTAGTTGTTGATGTCGTAGAGATCCACCTCGCGGTTGGTGTTGTCGAAAATCCGGAGCGACTCCGGTCGCACCTGGTTCACGTTGCGAAACTCCAGCCGCGCCGGATTGCGGAGGGAAATCGCCATTTGCCGGAAGTGTCCCTCGCTCTGATCGCGGTAGCCGCCCTCCGCCCACGACTGGTCGGCCGCGAGCGTGAGTCGCCACACCCCGTTGTCGTAACGGTAACGGACGTTGCCGGCGCTCGCGTCGGTGACGATGTGGGTCGAGGTCGCACCACCCAGTGTGACCGAACCGCGGCCGGTGGCGCCGACCGTATAGTCGCTCCCGTACGAAAGCGGAACCCCCGTCGCGGGCGTGGGCGTGGCATTGTTGCCGGCGCTGGACGTGAATTCCGTCGCAATGCGCGTGGAGGCAAAATGGCTAACCTGTCCGCTGACCGAAAGTATACCGTAGCGGGTGACCTTCCCGTCGGCCTTCAAACCGATCGACTGGCGCACGAGCGTACGCGGAGAATCGAGCAGGCGGTAGGTCTGAAGATAGGGATTCGCCGGCGTCGCGCCGGTGCCGGCGGCATTCGCGTTGTAGGTCTTGTAGGAATAATGGAGCTTGGCGTAACGCTCGGAGGCGGCACCGGTCATGACCAGGCCGAAGCGGGGGCCGAGCGGCAGGGTCAGGTCGAAGTTCCCGCCGGGTGTTAGCTTGTAGATCTTCTCGTCGGTCGTGTGCGGAGTCCGTTGCAGCGTGAAATTCTCGCTGTTGGCGGCGAGGTTGAGGTTGTAACGGAACTCCATCGTCTTCCGCTCAAACGCGCTCTTGCTCACCATATTGACCGAACCCGAGAGCGAATCGGCGCGGTTGGCCGGCGTCGGCACCTTGGCGACCTCGATGCGCGAAACGTTGTTGATCGAGGCCTGGTTGAAGGAAAACGCCCGCGAGTCGCCGAGCGCATTCGACGTATTGGCCATCTGCGCACCGTCGCTGGAAACGGCGACCATGTGCGGCGCGAAGCCGCGGATCGAAACCGTGGAGACCGTCGTGCCGTCCTCGTAATCGTACTCCGGGGTGAGCCCCGGCACAAACTTGAGGAACTCGCCGATGTTGCCGTCCATCACGTCGCCCAGTGAATCGGCGGCGACCACGTTTTTAAGGTTGGACGCGAAACGCTGCTCGTTGATCGCGATCGCCTGGCCGTTGGTCTCGCGGGCCGTCGCAACGGTGAAGGCGTCGAGTTTCACCACACTGCCGTCGCCATACCGCGCGGCACTGGTGAGCTCGAAGTTCCGGCTCGCGCTTTGACCGGACCCAAGTTCGAGCGGGACGGATTGCGGGTCGAGTCCGGTGTAGAAGACGTCGAGTATGACCTGACCGGCGGGTACCTGCGGCAGCCGGTAGGCGCCGCTCTGGTCGGTGAACGCGATGATGTCGGTGCCGCGCACGGTTACGCGGGCGTTGTTGAGAAACTGACCGGTCGCGACGTTCTGCACGCGGCCGGAGATCGCGGCGGCGACGCCGGCGGCGGCGGACCGGACGGACGTCACGGATAAAAACGACAACGCCAGCGCGCCGACGACAGCGGCAAACAGGGAACGGGATTTCATCGAAGGGGTAGTTGGAGTGGCCGTGGACATCGCCGGTTTGGACGCAGGCGACAGGGGCAATCAGAACGTGGTCTTCAGGCCGACCGTGGGCGTGACGCCGAATTTTTGGAAGAACTGCGAAGCGGCCGGATTGTTGCCGGAGCGCTCCATGATGATGTAGGGCCGGTTGAGCACGTTGCGCACCGAGAAAAACGCGTTCAGCCGCGCGGTGAGGCGATACGAACCGCCGAGGTCGAGGTTGATCCGCTGCCGCTGGAAACGCGTGCCGTTGGCGAGGGTCGGTCGCGCCGCAGACCAGTTCAGGTTGGCGTAGGAGCCGAGCCGACCCTGATTGTAACTCAGGCCCGCGGTGACGAGGTGCGGCGCCATGTTGGCGATGAGAACCTGTGCGTAATTCCGCGTGTAACTGGCGCGCACGCCGAGGCCGTTAAGCGCCCCGGGCAGGAACGAGAGACTCTGACTGTATTCCACCTCCATACCGCGCACGCGAACGTTGTTCGCGCTCTGCACGGTGGTGACAAACGTGTAGCCGTCGTAGGTCGGATCGCCGGCGTTGAACTGATCGCCGCTCACGCGCGTGTTGGCGAGGTGGAGGCCCGTGATGTCGTTTTGGAAGAAGTTGAGGGCGACGAGACCGACCGGCTCGAAATAGCGCGCCAACCGTACCGAGTAGTTCTTCGACGTCTCGGGTTTCAGGTTCACGTTGGGCGCCGTGATGGTGAGGTTGTCGTCGTTGATCACCCAGACGCCGGCGACGTCACCGAACTGCGGCCGCTTCACCGTCTGGCTGAAGCCCACCTGCAGATCGAGCGTGCGCGTGAAATTGTACTTCAGCGCCGCGCTGGGGAAGAGGTTCGCGTAGTTACCGACGCGATGGAGACGCGGCCGCGAGAGGAACTGGTACTGCACGCCCGGCACGGTCGTCGCACGGCCCGCCGACACCGCATAGCCGGCGGCGGCGACTTCGCGTGACGAGAGCGCGTCGAACTCCCTCGAGTCCGTGTCGGTTTCCTCCCGCCGCACGCCCGCACGCAGGTTCACCGGACCGAGCTTCGTCGTGGCCATGCCGTACAATGCCGTGATGTCCTCCTCGTAGTGTTTCGCGTTGGCGACGTAGGCGTTGTAGTAGTCTGTGCCGGTCATGCTCGGCGTGAAATACTCCGGATGCGCGCGGTACGCCGCCGCAACCTTCATGAGGTCGGGCAGGAAAACACCGCCCCCGCCGTTGGACGCGATGAAGAGTTCCTGCTCGCTGAAATCGAGATTCAGGTTTGAGCGGAAGTCGCGGAACGCCCCGACGCCCGCGCCGGGGCCGGTGTAGTTGTAGAACGAAGCCGAGCGGCGGTTCTGAAAATCCCGCGTCTCGCGCTTCCACTTCACGCCACCTTTCCACACGACGGGCAACGGCAGGCGCGTACGATAGGTCACGATGCCCTCGCCGGCGTAGAGGCCGTTGCGCGCGTAGCGTCCGTCGTTCAGCGTGATCGCCGGCGAACTGAAGAGCGCGCCATTGTTCCAGTCGCCACCGGTGGTCTGGGTGATCTTCCAGTCGCCGTCCTTGAGTGAAGAGCGCACCGCACTGAACCGGACATTGGAGAGCGTGAGCACGCCGGGGGAGAAGACCGAGTCGCGGTACTTCATCGGGTCGTAACCGCTCACGGAATCGGACACCCCGAAACGCCCCTCGACGGTGAGTTCACCCCGGTTGTACTCGAAACGCGGCGTGTAGGACTTGCCGTTGCCGACTTTGGCGACGCCTTGCGGCTCGATCGTGAAGCTGCCGTTGGCCGTCGTGACGAAATTCGTGAGCGGGTTTGCCCCGACCACCTGCGTGGTGCGAGCGCCGGTGTTGAAGGTGGCGGCACGCTGGCCGGACCAGACGTCCGAATGGTTGTACATCACACTGAGCGAAAGCACGAGGTGCGGCGTCGCCTTGAAGTCCGCCGTGAACGACGCCGCGAAGCGCTCGATCGTCTGGTGAATCTGCTGCACGCGGATCGCGGTGAGCGCGACCGGCTCGGGCGACGCGGCCGTCGGCGCGTAATTGTACGTCATGGTCGTCGGCGCCCGCTGGAGGTAGGAGTTCGACTCGCTCACGCCGAAGACCAGGCCGAGGCGCTTGTTGAGGAAGAGATCGGAGTATTCCAGCTGCGCGCTCGGAAACAGTTTCGCGGTCCGGTCGTCGCCGGGACCATAATTGCGGCCGAGGGTGAACTGGTCGGACTGCGCGGTGAGGCTGACCGACGCGGAGACACGGCGGCCGGCGCGGTCGAAGGCGCGCTTCGTCTTGAGGTTGATCGTGCCCGCGGGGGAACTCGCGTCGACGTCGGCACTGATGGTTTTCGAAACCTCGATCGACTCCATCGCGCTGAGCGAAACCTGTTCGAAGCTAAACGCGCGTCCGGCGGACGCGTTGGCATCGGCGCTCGGGAAACTCATGCCGTCGACCGTCACGCCGGCGTATTCCGAGCCGAGACCGCGCAACGTCACGTAACGCACGGTGCCGTCGGTCGCATCGAAATCCACCCCCGGCAGGTGCTTGAGGAATTCGCCGACATTGCCCTCGGCGACATCGCCGAAGACGTCGGACGAGACGCTGTTGGTGATATTCATCGAGTGGCGCTGTTCCATGATGGCCTTCGCATTGCCCTCGCGCTGGCTCGCGACGACAAAGGCGTCGAGCTTCACCGTACCGTCGGCCGCGGCCGCCTGCAGCGAGCTCGTGAGTTCGAAGTCACGCGTAACCGAGCCACTGGCCGCAACCCGCACCGTCGCCGTCGCGCTGCGGTAGCCGGTGAAATCGACGACCAGCGTGACCTCCCCCGAGGCCACGCCGGACAGCCGGTAGAAGCCGCCGTCCTGCGAGGCGACCGACGGCCCGCCGACCACCCGCACCTCGGCGTTGCGAAGATATTCGCCGGTGGCGGGATTGAAGATCCGGCCGGTGATGGTGCCGGCGGCGGCCGGAGAATCGGCCGCAACGATCAAAGGCGGGAGCGCAAGGACGAGCCAGGCGCCAAGGAGACGAAACAGGAGGGGTAACTTCATCGCACGGGGTAGTTCCGCCGGGAAAGACGGCGGCGGGGCAAATAGGATTCAGCACGTGACCGGCGCAACACAAGCTCGACGGGGCACTCCTCATATCGCGGTCGCGCTACCGGACGTCACTCGGACCACTTCACAGGAGGCAACGGAGTCGGCGTGTGCTAACGCGAAGCTCCGATACCTTTGCTTCCTCCTGAAAGGTCGGCAACGGCAAACCGCGGAGTGAAGTCACCGCGCCTCCATGCGACCGCGAAGCCGCGGTTCGCTCAGCGCCCGGCGATCTCAGCCGCGGTGAGCGCGCGGTTGTAGATGCGGATATCGCCGAGGGTGCCGGCGTAATTTTGGAAACGCTGCGACTTCGGCACCGGTGAGGCAGCCGTGAGCGTGACGTCACCCACCGCGTCATAGAGGCCACTGTTGGCGCCGAGGCGGCCGGGGGCGGTGGCATCGGTCGGGGAAAACGTCAGGCCCTCGACGCGTTGGCGGAGCACACCGTCGAGGTACACGAGCGCCATGCCGTGGTCGTACACGCACGTCACGCGCACGGTCGCACCGGCGCGATAGCCGTCCGGCACGACCACATCGCGGTGACTCGCGTGGCTGCCGAGCCGGAATGAAACCGCGCCGTTCGCCGCCAGGCCTACGCCCCACCCCGCGTCACCAGTCTTCGGCAGGCGCGTAATCGGGAACGTATCGGCCCGTTTCGCGGGCTGCATCACGAAGGACACCGTCATCGCCTCACCGAGGCCGCAGTTGCGGCCGAAGAAATAGAATTTTTCGTCGCCCGAAAACGAAATCACCTCGCGCGTCGCGAGCGTCCACAGCGGATCGCCCTCGCGCCAGGCCAGCGAGCGCGTCGGTCGCACCTCCTGTCCGGGCAAGGGCGGTTTCATGAACTGCACCTCGTCGATCTCCAGCCAATCGCCCGCACCGCCCTCGGACACGACCGCGACCGTCACGCCTTGGTTCGCCACCGCGACCCGCGGGAGGCGGACGTTGGTCCACCTCTCGGCGACGGGAACGTCCACCGTCAGAATCTCCCCGCCAAAATCCGAGACGACCAAGCGCGCGACCTTCGCCGCACCGCCGCGCCGCACGCGGGCTCGCACCTCGTAGTCGCCGTTGCGGATGAACTGGAGGGTCTGCGCCGTCGTCACCGCGTAGGCGCGCTCGGCGGAATGGCGGAGTTTGAAGTCGCCGTGCGCCGCCCCGCCGCGGACCACGCGGCTTGCGGCCTCGTCGCCTGATTCGCGCCACGCCACCGGGCGCTGCAGATCGACCTTGTCCTGATTGTACTCGAAGCCGCCGTTGCCCAGGAGATTCGCGCCGGGGTAGTCGCGCGCGTAGAAGCGGAAATAGTCGAAGCGCGACTCGCCCGGCTGTTTATCCGCGTCGATCTTGCCGACCCCGTTGAGCGCGGTGAGCCACACGTTCTGCTGCGCGACCAGATCGGGAAACTCCGCGCGCGCCACGACCTTGCCGTGATCGTAAAAAACCACGCCATCGGGCGTGTACTCGTACGCGTCGACCCACCAGCCGTCGGGCGGCAACTGCAACGGCACCTGCGCGCGATGCGGCCACGCCAGCTCCATGAAGCCGCGGGTCGAGACGTCGACGTACAGGTTGTTGCAGGCGATCTTCTGGGTAGAATCAATTTCGTGGGAGTCGATTTCGAAGAGGGAATTGTTCTCGGGGCCACCCATCCCGCGCTGCCAGAAGGCCGTGTGCACCCCGCGGCCCGCCATGAACGGCCGCGAGCGACATTCATAGTAGCCGTAGCCAAACCGGTGCTTGGAGATCACTCCGCCGCCGGTGTTCGCGGGCTTGCCCTCGACCACCTCATGACGGGCAGTCACGATCAGGTGCCCGTCGACCACGCGGACGTTGCGTGCAAGATTGAGCCCGTCGATGCCGGTGCCTGTGCGCGGACCGGTGCGGAACATCCAGTCGCGCTCGTTGACGCGGTCGCCGTTGAATTCGTCGGCGAAGAGCAACTCGTAGTCCGGCGCGGGCGGCGTCGCGCGGACGAGCGGGACGGCGAGGAGGGCGGCGGCGCAAATTCCGATGGCAAGTGGAGTCACGGAGGGAAGACCCAGTGGCGGAGGATTCGACCTGTTTTTCAACGCAACATGCGGTGAAACCGTTAACCCAGACACTCCGCCGCCCAATCAGAAACGGGCTCACGCGAATCCGCGAAGACCGCGAAAGCTCTCCCGGTCAACCGGCTCGGGCCCCTCTTCCACGCGTTTCGCGGCTCGCGTGCGAACCCAGCTCACGGCTCGGAAACCAAATCGCAGGCAACTCACGGCAAAGCGGGCTTGGTCGCCGGCGCAGCGCGAGGCTTCCCTAAATTGACCGAAGTCCACGTCGCGGTGCGAAATCCACCCCGCCAGACTTCGAGCCGGAAGCCGCCGGCACCGGCGGGAGCTGAAGTCTTCATTTCCACGCCCGGGCGCAAGGACAGCACCGTGGTCGCGAGGGGCCGGATCTGGCCATCCAGGAAGTTGACCCGCAACTCGCAGTCGGCCGCGGGAAAAATCGGGAAGTCCGTCCGCGGCTCCATCCTCACCGTAAGGACGCCGCCCGCCAACGTCGCCGCGCGCACCACGAAGCCAGAGTGTTCCCGCCGCAACGCGTGGTACGTCTCGCTCGGTTTCCCCTCGGGATCGACGAGGCCCCACTCGCGCCAGCCGTTGGCGCTCGTGCCAACGTAGCGACTGCGATAGTCGTTGAAACTCCAGATGGACGCCCCGGAGAGAAACGGTCGCTCGCGGATGAGCGCAAGCATCTCGCGGAACCAATCCACGCGCTCGGTCTCATCGTCCACCGCGTTGCGCCGCAGACCATATTCGGTAACGACCAGCGGTTTGTCGGGATAGAGCGCATGGGCGCGGTCGATGTTCGCCGCGTTCTGCTGGGGCGTCGCGCCATAGGTGTTGAGGCAGACGAAGTCGCCATGGAAGGAACCTTCGGCCTCGGGTTTGAGGTTCGCCTTGGCCACCGTGTTGCTGGCGAACACCACGGGCCGCGTGGGGTCGAGCTCACGGGTGAAGTCGCGCATGGTTTTCACCCAGCGCACGCCCGGCGGGGTGTCCGCCGCGATCTCGTTCGCGACACTCCACGCGACGACCGACGGGTGGTTCCAATCGCGCTCCACCATCTCCCGATGCTGGGCGCGAAACGCGGCCTGCAACTCCGGATCGTCCAGATTCTGGTCGGGCTGGTGGGTCTGGCTCGCCTCCGCAATGAGGAGCATGCCGTGGCGGTCGGCCCACTCGAGGGCGACGGGCGCCACCGGGTAATGCGTCAGGCGCTGGAAAACGAAGCCGGCCGACTTCATGAGCTGCAGGTCGCGCACGACCACGTCCGCCGGCTCGTCCTGACCGCCGCCGGGATAACTCGCGTGGCGGTTGGCGCCGGCGAGGCGGATGGGCTGCCCGTTCAACAGCAGCTGCGTCCCGCGGGTTTCAAAGCGCCGCACCCCGAACGTCACCGTCTCGCGCGCCTGCCCGGCCACCGAGGTGCGCAGTTGATAAAGCACCGGGGCATCGAGCTGCCACAGCGACACCTGGTCGCGCCCGAGGGAGAAACTGAATTCCACGCGGGCGGTCGCGCCGGCGGCGATGTCTGCCTCTCTGGAGACGGGCGGGAGCGGCAGCCACTGTTGCTCCCGCGCCACCTCGGTCGACACCTTCACGCGTTGCGCGAGCCGGGTCGTATTCCTCACCCAGGCCTGCACGCGCACAACGGCGGTGCCGGCGACGAGATCGGGCGTCGCCTCGACTTTCTGTTTCGCCACGTAAACCGGCGCCCCCACTCGCAGGTCGACGTCGCGGATGATGCCGCCGTCGTCCCACCACGCCAGCACCTGCTGCGGCGGCGCCGGGCCGAAGGAGCGCGTCCAGCGGTTGTCGGCGCAAACGACGAGCCAGTTCGACTCACCGGGCTTGAGGCGACCCGCAACGTCGAACTCAAACGGCGTGTAGCCGAAGTCGTGGACGCCGAGCAGTTCGCCGTTCAACCACACGCGGGCGCGGCGGAACACGGCGCCGAACGCGAGCCGCACGTGTTCCCCCGGAGCGACGGCGGGCGCGGTGAATTTCAAACGGTACCAGCCGGCGCCCACAAAACCGACGAACCGCGGATCATGCGACCAGGTATGCGGCACCTTCACGGTGTCCCACACGCCGTCATTGAGCTGCGGGGAAAACCATTCCGCGCGGTCGCCCCAGTCCTGGTAGTCCGCGGTGAACTTCCACTGGCCGCTCAGGGAAATCCGCCGCACGTCGGCGGCAACGCCGGCCGGCGCGGGACCGGGCAGAGCCTGCGCAAATATTTCGCCGGCGCACAGGACCAGCAGGAACAGGGTAAGGCGGCGGCGGAGGCGATGCATCGGGGAAGCAGTCACTCGGTCGGGATCATGCCGTTGAGCGTTGAGGGTTGAGAGACCAATCGGCGGGATCCGAGGTCTGCCACGGGGCGTTTCGTTTCAAGTGATAGGTGCCGGCCCGATGCGGACATCGGGCCCCACCCTGGGGTCTTTCTCCGAACTCTCGGTCATCAACGCTCAACCGCTTGCGTTGGCTCAGAACATCACGCTCGTCGTCAGGGCGGTCTTGCGCGGCGAGTATTGGTACTGAAAGTACCGAATTGCCCCGGTGGTGCTGCGCGGCAGCGCGAGGATGCGCTGGCGGTCGAGGACGTTGTCGACGTTGAGCTGGACGGTCATTTGGGATTTCGCGAAACCCCGGAAGCGATACACGAGGAAGACGTTGTTCTGCAGTTTGTCGGGATAATAGAAGAGCTTCCGCTTGTTCGCATCGACGGCGTCCGTGTACATGTAACCGCGGAAGCCGCGCGCGTAGGTGGAAGCGAGCCCCAGGACGAGTCCGCGGAAACGGCCTGCGCTGACTTGGAAACGGTTGATCATGCTGAACGAATTTTCCGCGTAGCCCGACGTCGCTTCGCCGGCTTTGCGCACGATGAGTTCGGGGATGGGCGGGACGAAACCAAGCTGGTGCTGGGAGACCGGCAGCGCGGTGCGGTTGGTGCCGACGCCGGTAGTGCGGAGCCCGAGCGCCTGTGAGTTGAGGATTGTGCCGGAGTCGGGATCGAGGTTGGCGAAATAGGGACTCTTCGGATCCTTCAGCATCGCGAGGGAAAGCGCGATGGTGCCGGACCCGGGCTGACCGGGCGTGGCAGGCACGAGCAACGGCGTCAGGCCGTTGGCGTCCTTGACCGCGACAACCTGCTGGCCGCCGACCGTGGTGGTGTTGAACTCATCGTTGTAGAAAATCGGCAGGACGACGTCGCTACGCTCGGCACCGTTGGCCTGCGCCCAGCTGAAGGTGATCTGCCAGGGCTTGAGGGGTCGCGCACTCAGGCTGGCACTGAGACCGTCGGAGGTGCGGCTGAACACATAGCCGGCGCCGCCATTGCGGCCGTTGATGCCGTTGGGGTCGATGTCGTCGCGGATCGAGCCGAGCGTGGCGGCAAAGTTCGAACCCGTCGTCTGGTAGTAGGTGAGGTTGCCGGAGAGCCGGTGATCCCAGAGCGAAAGTTTGAGGCCGCCCTCCTTGGTCTCGCCCTTGCCGATGGGAAGGAGGACATTGAACACGTCGCGGTCGGTCGCGAAGTTGATCTTCGAATTTGCGGATAAGTTGGCGTAGCCACGCAGGCCGCGCACCGGAGTATCAAAAACGACGCCGAAGGTGCGGCTCGCATAATCAATCGGGCCCTTCGAAACGGTCGTGGTGGTGCGGACGGTCTCGGCGTTCTCGAAGCGCAGGCCGATGAGGGTGTCGATGCGGCCTTTCCAAAAGGAACTCGTGAAGCCCGTGCCCCACCCTTTCTCGGTCGTGTCGTCATCGGAGAACGCGGTGCTGGTGGGCTGACCGAGGGCGTTGAGCGGGCCGCCCAGGCCGAGGGGATTGTTCGGCGTGGCCGGCACGGTGCCGGGGGCAACCTGCGTATCCCAGGCGTAGCGTTTGCCGTTGGGGTGCGTGATGATGTCCTGCGGCCACTTGAGGTTGCCGGGCATCTCGGTCGAAAAAATCGGGCGCCACATCGCCGGCATCAGCGTACGGCCGGAATCGGCGTTGGTGAGGGCCGCGCGGTTCTGGACCCACGAACCGTCGGGATTGATCTCATAAAAACGCGCCGTGCGGCTGATCGTCCAGGAATCGAGGCGCGAGTAGAAGACGCTCAGCCGGTGATCACCCCAGCGACCGAGGTCGCGGTGACCGACTGCGGTGAATTTATAACCGTGTGCGCCGGTCGAAAACGGCGAACCGCCGAGGGAAGTAAACACGGCCCACTGGTGGAGCGGCGCGCCGTTGGCGTCCGTTGCGAGATTCGTCGGCAGATCGGGATGAATAAACTGCGTGCTGAGCGGCGAGAGCGCGCGGTTGATGCGGTCGTCGTGGCTGTAACGGAGCTGGAAGGCGAGGTCGCGGTGCGGCGTGAGATCGACGGTGACGCCCTTGGCCCGGTTGATCCAGTGCTGGCGCGGGATGACACCGGCGAGCGAGTCCTGATTGCTCAGGGAGATCAGGTTGTTCAAACGCTCGGAACCGCCGAGGCCGGTGATGTAGGCGGGCGACTGATTGTCCATCGTGACGCCGTTGTTGAGCACAAAACCCGCCGGGGTGCGGATGGTCGCGCCACTCGCGATGATCGCGGCGCGCTCGTAGTAGCGGTAGTCGGAAAAGATGCTGATCCAGCGGTAGGGCCGGAGTGTCAGCGCAGCCTGAATACCGTTTTGATCGAGTCCGAGGATCGGGCGGTAATAGCGGTCGGCGTTCTTGAGGGCGTTGAGGCGGAAGGCGAACGTCCGCGTACCGACATTGAAATCGCCCGTGTAGGTGTGCGAGCCCTCGGAATCGAACTTGGTGCTCAGGGTGGCGGAGCGCTGGTTGACGCGGGCGCGCTTGGTGTTGATGACGACGATGCCGCCGGGATCGCCGGAGCCGTAGAGCAGATTATTGGAGCCGTTGACCGCCTCCGCGCTCTCCACGTCGAAGCCGTTGAAGCCGGCGGTGGACGAGCGGAGAAAGCCATCGCGCCGCGGTTCGCCGATGGAGAAGCCGCGGGCGTTGTAGGCGCCGGGCTGGGCGGCGTCGCCCTCCTGCATGCCGCGTTGATCCTCGGTGCCTCCGGCAAAGAGCATGGCGCCGAGGCCACCATAGTCGGAGAGGAGCCGGAAAACGTCACCACCGCCGAGTTCGTCCATCATCGTGCGCGTGAGCACGCGGGCATCGAGCGGCGCCTTGTTGAGCGGGGTGCTGATGCCGGTGAGGGAGTTGGTGTTGGTGGCCTCGTAGGAATCGTTCGGATTTCCGGAAACCTCGAAGGGCGAGAGCACGACGGCATCCCCTGAGCCGGGCGCAGGCGCGGGCTTGGCGGCGGGTGAAACCGTTTGCGCGTGGGCGGCGCCGGCGAGGAGGAGGAGAATCAGGGCGGGGGTTTTCATAAAGCTTCAGCGGGGGGCGCGAAAGCTACGCCCGGGGACCACAGTGGAGAAGGCTTCGGAGCGGCTCGACAATGCAGTGATCGATGAAACCGTTCACTCCACGATCAGCACCCCGCGCATGATCCGCCAGTGGCCGGGAAACGTGCAGAGGTACGGATAACGACCGGGCTGCGCCGGCGCGGTAAACGTGAGCTCGGCGCGACCGTTGGGATTCACCAGCGGCGTGGCGTACAGGACTTTCGGTGAGACGGGGATGAAGTGTTTCGCGAGGCTGCTCGGATCGCTCGCCATCTGGTCGGCGAGCAGGCCGACCTCCTCCTCGGCCCCCGGCGCCACCAGCACGAAATTGTGCGGCATAAAATCGGGATTTTCGAAGACGAGACGCACGGGCCGGCCGGCTTGGGCCCGGAGTTCACGCGGCGCAAACTGCATCTGGTTGGTTACGGCCTGGACGCGCAGGGCGCCCGCATCGGCCGCAGTGGCCTTCGCCCAGGCCGCGGCGGATTCCCGCAAGGCCGCGGGGTCGGCCGGGAAACGGGCCCCGGCCAGCGGCTGGCCCAAAGAATCGAAAATAAACACCGGCGGCGGACCGCCGCGCAACCGGCGGAACGTGATTTCAACGGAATTCAGGCCACGTTGGAGTTCAAACGCCACCTGCTGCTCGGAACTGTAGGGGCTATCCGCGGACGCGAGCTGGACGCCGTTGGCGGAGATATCGAGGTAGCCGTGTTTGACGCTGAGCACCGCGGTCTGCGGCGTCGTGACCTCGATGAACGTCCGCACCGTCTGGTTCACAGGCGCGGCGGCCTTGCCCTTTTGCTTGGGGCCCTTGGCCGGCGGGGCCGCAGGCGTATCCGTGGTGGCCGTGGTCGTGGACAGCCAGTGTTGAACCTGGGTGGCGGGCGAAACTTCCAACACAGGGACCGAGCGTCCTTTGTGCGGCTGAGTACCGGCCCGGAGGTCGGTCAGCATCTGCTGTACGGCGGGCTCGGCGGGATGCAGGTGCGCGACGACGGCATCGAAGGCGGGCCGGGTCGGACGCAGATGCGCGACGGCATTGATCGCGGCCATGCGCACCCGCGGATGGGGATCGCCGGCGGCTTGGGTGAGACGCGCCACCGCGTCGGGCAAACGGTCGACCATCAGGCGCACGAGCTGGGCGGCAGCCGCGCGCATCAGGGGATCGGAGGAGGCGGCAAGGTTTGAAATCCAGGCGGGCTGAACCTTCCCCGCCGCGGCGAGGACCCACGACGCTTCGAGTTGAGCCTGGTCGAAACCGGGTTGCGTCCGCGCCTGCGCCGCAACCCACGCCTCCACCGCGGGCACGGCCGCAGCGCCGAGTTTCCGCAGTTGGATGCGCGCATGGTGCCGCACGATGTTTTGCGGGTGCGCGAGGAGCGCGAGCAGCTCGCCCGCATTCGCACCTTCGATCTTCGGCCAAACCTTCACCACCGGTTTCGCCGTGTGCACCACGCGCCAGATCCGCCCGCGCACGTGGTTCCACTGGGGATCGCGCATGGCGTGTTGGGCGTGGCCGATGATCAGACTGGAGAAGTCCGAAACGTAGAGCGCGCCGTCGAAACCGAACTCCACGTCAACCGGGCGAAAGGTGCTGTTCTTCGAACTGAGCACGTCGAGGCGATCGGTGGCCACCAGCGGACCGGCGTCGGCGTTGAGCGCCGACAGCGAAACGATATAATTACCGAGGAGCGAGGCGGAGGCGATGCCCTGCTGAAAAGCGTCCGGGAAATTCGGACTCGAGATTACGCTCAGCGCCGAGCCCTTCGCGTAGTTGAGCACGGTGGCGTTGCCGTAGGGGTGATAGACGCCGAGCGGAGTCCACGTCAGCGGCACGCCCTCGAGCACGTGACCGCCGCCGTAGCGCTGGAAAATATTCCCGTAGCGGTCAAAGGCCACCTTCCACGGATTCGGGGTCATGCTTTGCCACTCCGGGGCAACGCGACCCGTGGCGGGATTAAAACGGTAGGTCGTAGCGTCGATGCCGCGCACGACCCCGAAGGGCGTTTCAAACTGCGAGCGGTGAAACACGCCGTCGGAGAAAAACAGGTGACCGATCGGATCGCTGGCCACCATGCCGCCGTGGTGCGAATCCGTGACGTCAATACCGCGCAAGAGCTCGGTGCGGGTGTCGGCGCGGCCGTCGCCATCCGTGTCATTCAACACCAGAAGCCGCGGCTGCGCGGAGACAATCACGCCGCGCTCGTGGAATGCGACGCCGTCAAGGGCGTCGAAGCCATCGGCAAAAACGGTGCATGTGTCCGCCTTCCCGTCGTGGTCCGTGTCCTCGAGCACCAGAATTTTATCATGGGGCCGCTCGCCGGGAATCGTGTGCGGAAACGACGGCATCGTGACGACCCAAAGCCGTCCGCGCGCGTCGAAGCTCATCTGGACCGGATTGCGTAGGTCGGGAAACTGTTCCTCGGAAGCGAAGAGATTGACCGCGTAGCCGTCGGCCACGATCAGCTCGTGCTGCATGTCGCCGGGCGAACGCACCGTGCCGCCGGGGAAGCGATACGTGGTCGTCTTGCCCTCGGGCAAGGGCGGCAGCGACGGCGCGGGATAATCGGCAAATCGCTTCGCCGGATGGGCGGCGAGATCGTGCACGATCGCCTCGGCCTGCGCGACGAGCTGGTGATAACGCGGGAGCTCGGCGGCGTTTTCCTCGGGCCGCTTGCGGACGCCATAGTAGAGCGCGCCGTTTTTCGGCCGCACGAGTTCGGCGACGTAGCCGTGTTTCAGGGCGGCGGCACGCGCAACCTCCGCCAGCCGCGGCGACTCGATGGTGCCGGGCGAGGCGCCGCCCAGCAGGGCGCGGGCAATCACCTCGCCCATCGCACGCGCGCCGTCGGCGTTGAGATGAAGGCCTTGGACGGTGAGCGGCTGCGCGCTCCGCGCGTAGGCGGAGCGGCTGGCGGCGAAGAGATCGACGAAGTCAGCCCCCTGCTCGTGCGCGAGTTCGCCAATTGCCTGGGCGTAGAGGGCGAGTTCGCGGTTGCGCTCGGCGGCGTTGGCGGCGCTGCGCTCCTCGACGGCAAGCGGCGAAAGCAACACGAGTTTGGCCCCGGGGTGGAGCCGCGTGATTTCCCGCAGATAGACCTGATACTGCGCGCGGAACGCCGGCAGGCCGGTGGCGCCCGCGAACGACTCGCTCATGCCGTAGCCGAGCACGACGACCTGGGCGGGCCAGGCGGCGAGCAGGGTCTTGAGATGCTCGACGTAGCCCTCGGGCCGGAGGCGGTAGCCGACCTCGTCACCGGTCCAGGCGAGACTGCGGACCCGCAGCTTCAGGTCGGGATGGGCGAGTTGCAGGTGCGCCTCGAGGTCGCCGGATTCGAGCAGGCGCTCCACCAGGCCACCGCCGTAGAAGAGGATGCCGTCGCCCTTTCGCAGGGAGTCGCCCGGGGCGGAAAACGCGACGGCCGGCCACAGCGCGGCACAGAGGAGGAGGGGAAGTAGTCTCATGGATGAGTTGGGCAGGCGGCGAATCGCGCGCCGCGCTGCGTTCTGTAAGGGGTCAGGTTCGGCTGGCGCTAGGTAAAAAGACGATCCGCTCGCACGCCGGGGTGCCACAAAAAGGCGCAGACTTCCCGGGGTTGGGCGGAAATCTCCCGTGGGCCTATAGGCCCGGGTAAAATGGCGTCGGAGCGGACGGTTTTTGTGCGTCCTGGTGGCCACTCGATTTGGTCGCGGACGATGGGCTTGATGGGCCGAGGCGATTTGCGGCTCGGCTCCGCATCGGGCCGAGTACGCTCGTTCGCTCGCGCGATTCGGCTCACATTCACTTCTTCACGTTGGTTTTCTTCGGCGCGGGTTTCCAGACCTGATTGGTTGCGGGGATCGGGCTCGTGAAGCCCGCGTACATCTCGGGTTTCACGCCGAGGGCGTAGCCGGCGCCGAACGTGTTCGGTTTGAAGGGGCCGACGAACGCGATGGAGAGATCGGGCGTAATCGCCGCTTCGAGGCCGAGCACCCAAAAGCAGCCGTTTACGACCAGGCGCCGGTAGCCGTCGTTGGTGATGTCCTCGGGCGTGCCGTAGAGCGTGGTGAAGACGCGGCCGATTTTGCCCGAGGCCGATTTGTAGGTGCGCGTCCACTCGGAGGGCTGCGGCGGCTTGGTGGCGTCCTCGGGCGAGTCGGGCGTCATGCCGTTGAGCGGCTGGGCGAGCGTGAGCACTTCGCCGTCGGTCGGCTTGCCGACGTAGGCGCCGACGTGCACCCAGACGTCGTTCACGCCGCGCAGAATCGGGTGTCCCTGTTTCTCCGGAATGATGGTGATGCGCGTGCTCTGCGTGTGATTCTTACCGTAGTGTCCGACCCAGGTCTGGCCGAGCACCTGATGGCCGAAGCCGAGTTCGTAATCGGCGCCCTTGTAATCATAGGAGTACTGGGGAAACGGATCACGGCCCGTCGTCTTGAACGCATGCGTTGCCGTGCGCAGGCCGACCACCGGGCCGCCGCGCTTGAGATAGGCATCCAGGTATTTCATCTGCTCGCGCGGCAGGGCCTGGAAGCGCAGGAAAACGACCGCGAGATCGGCGTGATCAAGTGCCTCCATCCCCGGCATATTCGAGTTGCCCGGCACAATGTCGCCGGTTGTCGCGTCGACGTTGAACAGGACGGTGCATTTGAAGCCGTGGTGCAGGGCGAGGATGCGCGCGAGCGCCGGCAACGTTTCTTCCGAGCGATACTCGTGGTCGCCGGCGAGGAAGACGATGTGACGGCCCAGGCCCGGGCCGCGGGTGCCTTCGAACACGAGGGGCGATGCGGCGCCGGCGCCGGCGAGCGGGGCAAGGGCGAGGAACAGGAAGCGGAGGAGCAATTTCATGGAGGGGTAATATCCAACAAGGGGCCAACGTGACCACCGCACCGGCCGCGGGGTTGAAAGAGAGCGAATGCGGTCGCCATCAGACCAAGGCCTACTTCACTTTCCAAATCTTAACGTCGTCGATCCACACGGTGCTCGGGACGAGGAAACTGAACCAACGCTTCAGCGGGTGGGCAAAGCCGGCGGAGCGGTGGCGGGCGACGACTTTCCCGTCGAGGCTCAGGCGCAGCTCGTCGCCTTCGGTCAGGAGCACGAGTTCGTGCCATTCCGTGTCAGGCTTCCACGGCACGGAGACCTGCTTCGCTTTGAGCAGGGCCTCGAGGTCGGCGGGGAGCTTCTCCTTGCGGTCGAGATAGGTCTGCCGCCGCTGGCGGATCTCCAGGTTCATGACGCCGGTCTTGTGATCGATCAGGGTGACGCTGGTCGGCGCGAGGATGCCGTAGCACAGATGGCCCGCGTGAATGCCCGGCGTGTCGCGATCCACGAAACCAAGTTGGAGCGACTCGCCTTTGTTCAAACCCGGGAAACGGAACCGCACCACCGCGCCGCCGTCCGTAAATCCGGCCTCGTGGTGGATGTGCGCGGCGTGCCCGGCCTCCTTCGTCGCGCTGCTGATCTTCAAAATGCCCGCGTCGAGATCGGCCATCTTGAGCTGCGGCACGCGGTCGGCGGTGGCGCTGTTCCAGCCGTTGCCGATCGCCTTGGCCCCGTTGCCCGTCTCCTCGCGTTCGAAGGCATCGTGAAAGATCAGGACGCCGTTCGCCTGCAGCCACGTGGCATCACTCACGGGCGCCCTGGGCGGAGCGGGCAGCACGGCGCGCACCGACCGTGCGACTTCGCGGGCCAACGCAACGGAACCCTTGGCCGTGAAGTGCGGGTTGCCGGGAATCTGCAGCTGATCGATTTGCGGCGTGGTGAAGGCCCAGAGATCGTTAATCGCAATCTGCTCGGCCTGCATGACGCGCCGCGCGGCGGCATTGTAGGGCAGCTCGGCGGCTTTGACGTAGGAGTGGAGGTCGGCGGAAACGGGTGTGGTGGTCGCGAAGATCAATTTGGCGCCGGTGCGTTTCAGGCGCCCGACGAGTTCGCGGAGGTTTCGCTCGTAGTCCGCGGGCGGGACGTTTTGGTGCCCGCCGTTGTCCGCCGTCGCGTACACGCCCTGCGCGTTGAGATTCGAATCGTCGGGCCAGCGGTAGCCGAGGTCGTGCAGGCCGAAGTTGAAATGGATCACATCCCAACGTTGGTCGCCGAGCCAGCGGTCGAGGTCGCGCAGGCCGATCTTGGTGGAGCCGCCGTTGGCGGGCGGACGATGCACGTTGGCCGCGCCGGCGAGTTCCCGGCGCACCGCCAGCGTGTAGCCGATCGAGACGGAGTCGCCGATCAGCAGCACGCGCGGCAGGCGCGGGTCGTCCGAGATTGGGGCCAAAGCCGGATCGACGGGAACGACCGCGGCCGCGACCAGCGTGGCGACTGAGGCCAGAAACGAAACCACAAGGCGGCGCATCGCCAAAACTAGAACCGATATTCGGCCGAGAGGCGATACGAGGTCGGATCACCCATCGAGATGGAGCTGGGATAGTACTTCTCGTTGAAGAGATTCGACCCGGTGAGGTTGTAGTTTACCGGACGGCCGAAGAGCTTCGCGGTGTAACCGGCGCGTGCGTTCACGACGAGGCGCGGGTCAAGCAGGTAGGGGAAGTTGTCGTTGGTCTCGAACGCCTTGGCCTGGCCGCGGTAGCTCACGTTAGCGCCGGTGGAGACGCCCTTCAGCCAGCCGGCGTTGAAGCGATACGACGTGGTGATCGTGGCGGCATGCGTGGGGGAGCGGATCTGGGCGCGGCCGACGATCGCGGGATTGGCCGGGTTCTTCGAGATGAACGAGTGCGTCTGCGTGTAACCGCCGACCAACTGGAAGTCCTTGGTGAGGTTGGCGGCGAGGCGCAGTTCGAAACCCTTGGCCTGATTCTCACCGACCTGCGTCTCGTAGGTGTAGGCGCCGATGGCGTCGGTCGCGCTAAAGGACTGGCGGCCGTTGAGGTTGACGGTGCGGAAGACCGTGCCCTGCCCGCTGTAGCGGCCGTCGGCGAAGTCGAACTTGAAGCCGTAGTCGTAGCCCTTCGCGATGACGGGATCGAAGGGCGTCTGCGAACGGTCGGCGTTCGTCCGCAGCGACGTGATCTGACGGAATGACTCCGAATAGTTCGCGTAAAGCCCGAGCGCCTTCGTCACGCGGAAGACTCCGCCCGCTTGCGGCGTGGTGCGATCGCGCTCGATGCGCAGTCGCGAGTTGGCGGCGTAGTTGAGCGTGAGGCTTTGGATCTTCGAGTAGTTAAGGCCGCCCAGAAACATCACGCGTTCGTTGAAGAGCGCGAGCGCGTCGACGAGGTAGAATTTGTCGTCCCAGAAACGCGCCCCGCTGTAGCCGGTGACACGATTCGCCGACAGCAGTGGAACGGTGCGGTCCCAGGTCGCCGGGTTGGCGAGGTCCCAGTTCGGCGGGGTGGCGACGCCCAGGCCGCCGGAGATGCCCGAGGCACGGCTCTCGCTGTAGCTGCGGGCGGTGACGTACTCCCAGCCGGCGACGAGCCGCGTATAATGGCGGTTCGAAAGATCAAACCGGGCGGCAAGGTTGAGGGTGTTGGCGAAAGTCTGTCCGTTGGAGTAGCTGCCGCTGAGGCTGCGCGAATACGGCAGCTGGCCGGCGGGCGTGTTGGCGGCGATGTTGATCGCGGTGGCGCCGGCCTCGTAGGCGTTGCGGCGGTAGTTGGTCACGCCGGCGACGTTGCGCAGGACGATGCGGTCGGTGAACGCGTGCTCGAGCGTGGCGGAATAAATGCGGTTGCCGGTATGCGTGCCGAGGCCGGGGCCCTGGCCGTTCCAGGTGCGCGGGATCATGTCGGCGAATTTCACGATGATGTTGTTCGCCGAGACCCGATTATTGTAGCGTGGCCAATTGGCGACGCCCGTGAGATCCATGTCGGCCGCCTCGAGGTCGAGGGTGAGGGCCGTGCCCTTGCGCGGGGCCCAGCGGACCACGGGGGCAATGAACATCTTTTTCATCTGGTCGAAGTCGCGGTAGCCGTCGCGGTCGGTCCAAGAGCCGTCGATGCGATAGGTCAGGGTACCGGCCGCATTTAACGGACCGGTGGTGCCGAGTTCGGCGCGGTAATAGGCCCAGGAGCCGAGTTCGAGGCGAAGATTGGAGCCGGCCTTGGCCGACGGCTGCTTCGTGACCGTGTTGGCGACACCGCCCGGATCGAGCTGGCCGTAGAGGACGGAGGCGGGGCCGTTGACGACTTCGACGCGGGCGACGTTGGCGGAGTCGTAGCTGCGGAGGTTGGTATTGCCGTTTCGCGCGCTGAAGAAGGTGGTGAAGCCGCGGATGGTGTAGCTTTCAAGGTTGCCGGTCGCGGCGCGCTGCGTGCTCTGGACGCCCGAGGAGAGGCCGATGATGTCGAAGACTTCGGTCAGGCCGTAGTCCTTGAAGAGTTGCTCCGTGATCACGTCGATCGAGACGGGCATCTTGCTCAGCTCCGCCGCTACCTTGGTCGCGCTGATGGAGTTATTGGCGGCGTAGCCGTTTTCGGCTTCCGACGTGATGGTGAAGGCCGGCAGGAGCACGGTCTCGTCGGCGGACTTCGTCGGTTTCACCACCGGCGCGGCGGACTGGGCGAAGACGGTGACGCCGGCGGCGGCGAGCGCGAGGGCATGGCGGACCAATCGGATCTGCATGGGAAACAAGGGGGGGGGGAGGGTTGCTGGGGCGGCTCCGCCACGAGTGCAGGGTCGCCTTCAGGACCAGTTTTCGTCCGCCCTGCTCCTATGCAACCGCGCGGGCGGTGAAATCGTTCACCGCCCGCGCGGACCAGAAAAAATCTGCCGCTCAGAACTTCCGGGTAACGTCGAATGATACCACGCGGGGCAGCCCGATGAGCGCACGCGTGTTACTGCTGGCGGAGGGAATGTAGTAGCGCAGGTTGGTGACATTATCGAGTTTCACGCCGTAACTCCAACCCTTGCGCCAGAGATTGGCCCCGACGTTCCAAACGGTGGACGACGGGATGATGGAATTCGAACGATTGCTGGTGGGAGCCGGCGCAAGGCCGCTCAAGACGCCCTCATTGACGCTGTCGGTGTAGACAAATCCACCGTTGAGACTCAGGCCGCTGAGCGCGCCGCCTTTGAATGAGTACTTGCCGAAGAGCTTCACGACATTCCGCGGATACTTGGAAACCTCGATGCCCTTGGTGGTCGCGTCGCCGGTCGCGGTCAGACTGCCGCCGATCAGCGTGTTGGCCTTGGTCCGGGAATAACCGGGCAGCAGTTGGAGGTTTTCACTCACGCTCACCACGCCGCTAACGTCCAGGCCCTTGGCCTCGACCTGACCGATTGCATCGGACGTTTCGCCGCGGGGTCCCGTCACCCCGGACGCGTACGACAGGATATTGTTCGTCTGCGTGAGCTCGTAGAGCGAGATCGTGGAGGTGATGCGCCCATCAAGGAACCCGGTCTTCAGGCCGGCCTCCTTCTGCTTGCCGATGCCCGGCGGGAAGATTTCGCCGAGGTTGTTGGTCGTCGTGCGGGCCTCGTAGGACTCCGAGTAGCCGGCGAACAGGCCGAGCGCCTTCGTGACGTCGTAGACCGCACCAATGCGCTTGGTATTATCCCAGTTCGAGTGCCCGTAGCTGATGGTGTCCACCGCAGCGCGGCCCGCCCGGGCGGCGGCGGCATTCTCGGCGTTCTGCCGGACGCGGTCGCGGCTGGACGTCTCCGACTTGATCATCCGGATGCCGGCGACGACCTTGAGGTGATCATCGAAGAAATTCATCTGGTCGTTCACATAGGCGCTGCGGGCGTCGGTCAGGCCCAGCTGCTGGTTGAAGGTGACGATGTCCGCGGGGTAAGCATAACGGCCCGGGTTCGGGCTGATCACGTCGAAGGTGGCGTTGGCGATGCCGCCGAGTCCGCCGCGGGTGCGCCGGATATTGGTATAGCTCTTGTCGAGCTTCCACTCGACGCCCGCGACGGGCCGGTTGGTGATGGAGGCGACGGTAAATTTTCCGACCAGGTCGGCCTGGGCGTAGTAATTGCCGACACAGCGCTCCTGCTGCTGAAGGAATCCATTCGGGTAGCCGTTGGCGGCATCCGCGGCGCCTCGATTGATCGTGCGGTTATCGCCGTTGAGGGCCGAATTCAGCCGGGGGTCGTCGTCGTGGAGGAGATTGGTCGTCGTAAACGCCGCCGCCCGAAAGAACCAGTCGCGGCTGAACTCGTGCATGAACGTGGTCATGACCGAGTATTTGACGTTATTGGTGTGCCAGTAGCTTTCCGCCGGATTGACGCGGTCGTTGATGCGAATGATGGCGCCGTTGGCCGATCGGTCGAAGTAGTCGTAACGATAGCCGATGACCGTCCGCTGCAGGGTGACGTCCGGCTCGACGATGAGTTTGGTGCGGTCACTGATCTTCCACAGCAGCGAGGGCCGGATGAACTGCCGGTCGGTCTTCACAAAATCCTGGAGACCGTCGGTATGCTGCACCGCGGCGATCAAGCGGTAGGCGAACTTCTTACTTTGGCCGACCGGCCCCGTGGAATCGTAAACGAGCCGCAGGTTGGTGGCATCATTGCGATAGGACAGGCCAAGGGAGGAAGCCGCCCGGAAGGACGGCTTCTTCATGATCCGGTTCACAATGCCGCCCACCCCCGCCACGTTGCCGAACAGGATGCCCGCGGGCCCCTGCAGCACCTCGACGCGCTCGACGGCCGCCTGCTCGGTCGGGAAAGAACGCGAGATGGTGAAACCGTCCGCCAGCGGCAGGCCGCCGGCGAATCCGCGGATCTGGTACGTCTCGTTGCGGTAGTCCCCGTCGAGATTCACGCCGGGGGCGAAGCGGAGGATGTCGTTCAGATCGAAGGGAATCTGGTCCTTGATGAAGTCCTCGTTGAGGACGTAAAGGTTGCCGGGGATGTCCTTGATCGGCGTGTTGCTCTTGGTGGCCGACACCGCGTTGGTCGAAAGCAGACCACGGTCGGACGTGGTGGTCACTTCGAAGGCGCTGAGTTTGACCGTCTCGGCCGACTCTACGACCGGGCGCGGCGTCTGGGCCGGAACGGTCAAGGGAAGGACGGCGAGAAGCGGCAGGCTCCACCGGAAGGGCAATTTTCGGGTTGCGGACATGACGAGTATCAGGGGTTGGAACGTGGCAACGCCCCCGGCACGGGCCGGCAGGCACAGCCTCCAATGAAGCGGAATTCTAAACCGCGCGCAACCGAAGGAGCGGTGAAATCGTTCACCTCGGCCAAAGCCTACTACCCTTATCCGATTCCTTCCTTCTTCGGATCCCAGCCCACGGCGCGTTTCAGGCGGTAGGTCCCGATACGCATCAGGACGGACGCGACGGGATAAATCCCGGAGCGGTTCGGCGCGGCCTTGATCCACTCGGCGGTTGCAACACGCCGACCACCGGTGAAACCGTTCACCGTGTCCAACCCCCACCCCGCGGTCACCCTGAAGCAGATCGCCGAGGCCGCCGGCGTTTCACTCGCCTGTGTTTCGTATGCACTGCGCGGTCACGGCAAGATCCCCGCCGCCACCCGCACCCGGGTGCGCGCAGTCGCCGAGCAGCTCGGGTACCGGCCGAATCCGCGGGTGGCGAGTCTCATGGCCCACATCCGCCGCGGCCACGCTCAGCCCGAGGGCGAGCGCATCGCTTTTGTCTGGGTGCACACGACGCGCTCCCAGGCGCAACGGGTGCCGTTCCTGCGCCAGTCCAGCCTCGGCGCCCGCCGCCGCGCCAGCCAGATGGGATTCGGGCTGGAGGAATTCTGGACGAACGATCCGGGCCTGAGCGCCCCGCGCCTCGCCGAAATCCTCCGCACCCGCGGGATTGTCGGCGTGGTGCTCTCGCCGATCACGACGGGCGAAAGCGCACTCACCCTCGACTGGGACTGGCGCCATTTCGCGGCGGCGGTCATCGGCAGCGTCACGTGGACGCCGGAGCTGCATCACGCCGGCCACCATCACTACCTCGGCATGCGCCTCGCGCTCGGGGAACTCGTCCAGCTCGGCCGCACGCGACCGGTCGCGTTGATCGAGGCCAAGACCAGCGAGCGGGCAAAGCACGCGTGGGAAGCGGCGTTCCTCACCTTCGCGGGCGATGTGCGTCAGGCCGCGGACCGGGTCCGGCTCGTAGCTGATCCCGCCGACCCCACCCTCGCCGCCTGGGTCGAGTCGCGCCGGCCCGATGTGCTGATCGTCAGCGAGACGACCCTGCTCGGCGCGCCCGGCCTGGCCGCGTTGCTCAAGCGCAAAAAAATTCCTGCCGTCACGCTGTACTGGAGCAAGTCGACCCCGCGGGGCATCGGCGGCGTCGACCAATGCTACGACCGCATCGCGGCGCACGCGGTCGACCTCGTCGTTTCGCAGCTCAACAGCAACGAATTCGGCGTTCCGGATCTGCCGCGCATCCTCCTGCTCCCCGGCCGCTGGGTCGCGCCGCGGCTGCCGCGCCCGTAACGGGCGACGTGAGGGCGACCGAAGCACGGCGGGGCCCGATGTCCCCATCGGGCCATTTCGTGACGTGCGCCGCCGCGAACCGAACCGATGGGGACATCGGGACCCACCCATCCCTACCCTCGGACTCGCCGAGACGCGCGCTCACGCCAATAACCCGTTCGGGCCACTCGGTCGCGACGAACGGGGGTACGCTCAGTAGCTCAACCGCGTCGTGAGCGCGAACTTGCGCGGGGCGTTGAACCACTGCGCGTAGCGGAGGGTGCCGTTGGAACTGTTGACGAGGTAGAGCACGCGGTTCGCGTCGAGCAGGTTGCTCACGTTGAGCTGCACGGAGGCACGCACCCAGCGGTTGAGGCGGAAATTGTAGCTCGCAAACATGTCGTGGAGCATCCGGTTCGGGAACAGGAACATCTTCCGCTTATTGCCGTCGGCGGCGTCGTTGTACATGTAGCCGCGATAGTTCTGCTGGTAACTCGAGATGAGACCCGCGGACAAACCGCGCAGCGTGCCCTCCGAAAAACGATAGGTGTTCACCCAGCTGTAGGAACGCTCGGCATAACCGACCGTCGCTTCGCCCGCGCGGCGCACGATCAGGTTGCCGCCGGTGGGCGACACGAAGCCGAGTTGATGGTCGGTGATCGGCAGGCCGTTGACTCCGGTGCCGACGCCGGCCGACAACAAACCAAGGTTCTGGGCGTTGGTGATTTGGCCGCCCTCGGGATCGATCGTCGCGAAGTACGGGCTGTTCGGATCCTTCAGCATCGCGACGGAGAGCGGAACTTGCGGCGACACCGGATTCTTGGGATCGGAGGGCACCAGGAACGGCACGACCGAGGCGGTCGCGTTGGCCTTGACGCCGACGACGGTCTGACCGCCCACCGTCGTGGTGTTGAACTGGTCGTTGTAGAACTGCGGCAGGTCGACGTTGCTGCGCTCGGAGCCGTTGGCGCTGGCAAAGTTGATCCGCATTTCCCAATTGCGGGTCGGGTGGGCCGAGAGCGTGAGGTTATAGCCGTCGGACTTCTTGCTGTAGACGTACGCGTTGCCGCCATGGCGGCCGTTGATGCCGCTCGGATCGACATCATCGCGGCTGCCGATGGTGGCGGTGAAATTCTGCGCCTCGGATTGGTAGTAGTTGACGTTACCGGAGAGCCGGCGCTCGAAGAGGTCGAATTTGAATCCGACATCCTTGCTCACGCCTTTGCCCGGAGGCAGCGGCTCGTTGAAGATGTCGCGGGTGGTGTCGAAATTGATTTTCCCGTTGGAGCCGTAATTGAACGACATCCGCAGGTCCTTGACCGGGGTGTCGAACACGGTGCCGAGCGTCACGCTGTCGTAGGAGATCGGTCCGCGCTGCAGGCCGAGGTGCTTGCGGAAGCCGGTGGCCTCCTCGCGGCGGAGGCCGGCCATCGTATCGATCTTACCGTTCCACCACTCGCTGAAAAGGCTCGCGCCCCAGCTCTTCTCATCGGTGTCGTCCATCAGGTAGGACGTGTTGTTCGGATTACCCGTGGTGGCGTTGGCGCCGCCGGAGACACCCATCGGGTTGCCCGCCGTCTTCGGCACCGCGTCGGCATAAACCTGCGGGGCGAATTTGTAGAATTTGCCGTTGGGATGCTGAATCGTACTTACGCGCCAGTCCTTCCCGCCGAGAATCGCGTCCGGGAAGATCGGCACCCAAGCGCCGGGCATGACGTTGCGCCCCGACTCGGCGTTGGTGAGATTGGCCGGGTTCTGGATGATCGCACCGTTGGCGTCGGTTTCATAGAAACGCATCGTCATCTGGTTCACCCATGACTCCATGTCCTGGCGGAACAGGCTCGCCTGATGGCGACCGAACCACTTGCCCAAGTTTTTCTGATACGCGAGCGCCGCGCGGTAGCCGCGGGCACCGGTCCAGAAGGGCGTGGCGATGACGGAGGTGTTGAACGCCCATTTCTGACCGACGACGCCGGTGACGGGATCGACGTAGAGGTTGCCGGCGGCGCCAGGGGCATAAACGGTCGTGCTGCTCGGCCGCGGGGCGTCATTCACCCGGTCGTCGTGCCCGTAGCGCAACTGGATGGCGAGGCCCTCGGTGATCGTGGCTTCGGCGACGACGGACTTGATATAGTTGAAATAATCGTCGCGGGTGTACGGACCCGTCGCGGAATCCACCTTCGTCAGGTCGAAGGCGCCGCCGGTGATCTGCGAGATCTCCGGGAACGCGACCAGGTAGCGGGTGGACTGGTTGTCGACGCGGGTACCGTTGGGCAGTAGCCAGGTCAGGGGTGCGCGCACGGTCACCGATTGGGCAAAAATGGTGTCGCGGTTGTAGTAGCGGTACTCGCCGCGAATCTGGAGCCGTTTCCACGGCTGCACGGTGGCGGTGAGGTGGTAGCCCTCGGCGTGACGCTTCAGGCCGGGCCGGAAGTAGTTCGTGTCGTCGCGCACGCCGTTCACGCGGAAGGCGAAATACTTCATCCCAACCTGCGCATCGACGGTGTAACGGCGGGTGCCTTCGGAGTCGCCGGTGGCGGAGACGGTCATCGTCGGGCGCCGGTTCAGGTAGGCGCGCTTCGACGCGGAGGTGATGACACCGCCGGCGTCGCCGGAGCCGAAGAGGAGTGAGTTGGAACCGCCGATGGCCTCGACGCGGTCGATGTCGAAGGTGTCGAGCAAGGTCGTATCGGAGCGGAGAAAACCGTCGCGGCGCGGGTTGTTGATCTGGAGTCCGCGCATCGACATGCTCTTCGGGTCCTGCCGGTCGCCCTCGACGGTGCCGCGCACGTCCTCGTTGCCGTTGCCGATCAGGGCGGCGCCGAGGCCGCCGAGCTTCCAGAGCATTTCGGTCATATCGACCGTACCCATATCATCGAGCATCTGGCGGTTGAAGACCTTGGCGTCGAGCGGGGTCTTGTTCAGCGCCGTGTTGGTCCCGGTGATGAAGTTGGTGTTGGTCGCCTCATAGGTGTCGGTCGAGTCGGACTTCACCTCGAAAACCGAGAGCGTGATGGTGTCTTCCGCCTTGGCGGATCCCACCGGAGCCGTCGCCTTGGGCGCGGCTTGGGCATGAACGAGAGCGGGCAGGGCCGCACTGGAGAGGGCAAGCGCGACGACGGCGCGAAGGATGCGGGATATCATGAAGCGTGAGGGGGGTTGGCCCCGCGCAGGAGCGGTTTCGCAATAATAGAAACCGCAAAATTACGGGGCCGGCGGAGTCGAAAGTCCGACATCGGGGAAATCAATCCCCGATGTTGGCAAATTCATCCATCCGCCAGCGCCGGCCCGCCGGACATCACTTCGCCGCTTTCTTCGCGCGCTTCTTTTTCGGAGCGTCGCCTTCAGCGGCATCACCGCCCGCCTCACCCTTGCCGGTGATGTAGGACTGCAACCGTGCGACGTAGCCGTCACCGCGGGCCACCGCCGTCGGGTCGCTGGAAGGCATGGTGCGGATGAAATCATGGAGCGAGGCCGCCTTGGCCCCGAGTTCGTTGATGGTCGTGAGCGCGGCCACACTGGCGTAAGCACCCACCTTGGTCGGATCGACGCTCGCCTTGAGCGCCGCCAGTCCGGCCGCAACATCGTCCGACGGGCCATAGCGCACGAGCGCCTCGGCGGCGACAATCCGCACGCTCGGCGCGGAGTCGCCCAACGCCGTCCGCAGTTCGGCCAACATTGCATCGACGCCCGTTTTACCCCGGACGAGCGCGCCCATCACGCCCCAATAGCGCACCCCGCTGTCGGCATCGCGGCAGTTCTCCCGCAGCTGCGGCACCGCTGCGGCGCTCAGCAGGGTCGCGGCGTTCGCCGCTTGGAAGATCCGGGCAAACGGATACGCCGTGTCGGTCGCGAGTACATCGTACGGGGCCTTGCCGGCCGAGCGGGCATTGACCTCGGCTTCGGTCAGGAAGCCCTTGTCGCGCACGCGCAGCGCCACGGCCTGCTGCGCCTGCCGGAATTTCTCCAGGATCGCACGGTGTTCGGCGGAATCCGCGAGGTTGCGCGTCTCGTCCGGATCGGCGCGGAGGTCATACAACTCCTCCGGCGACTTGGGCTCGCGCCAGAAGATCGACTGGGCGGCATTCGTTTGACCCGCATCGTACATGCGCCGCCAGACTTGGGTCGTCGGAGTCAGAAACTGGGTGTTCACATGCTGACCCTGCGAGCGATGCAGCATATAATTGCGCAGGTAAACGTAGCGGCCGTCGGTCACGGAACGAACCAAGTCGTAGCGCTCGTCCATCCGCCCCCGGAAGCCATAGAGGAAGGTTTGCGGCTCCGTCTGGAACGAACCGGCGAACGCAAAGCCCTGCATCGTCGCCGGCGGACGGACCCCCGCGAGACTGAGCAAGGTGGGCGCGAGATCGACGAAGCTGATCAGGCGGTCGGATTTCACCCCGGGGGCGTACTCCTTCGGCGCGAGATGACGCCACTTGGCGGGAAAATAGACGACCATCGGCACGCGCAGACCCGAGTCCGACGGCCAACGCTTGCTGCGCGGCAGGCCGGCGCCGTGATCGGCATAGTAAAATACGATCGTGTCGTCGGCGAGCCCGGCTTCCTCCAGCTCCTTCAACTTCTCGCCGGCGACGCCATCCACGGCGCTGACGACATCATAATACTGCGCCCAGTCGTGCCGGACCTCCGGGGTGTCGGGATGGTAGGCCGGAACCCGCACTTTTGCCGGATCCGTGACGAGCGTATGCGGCCGCTTGATGACCTGGCTCTCGTGGCTGAGAGTCGAATTAAAGATGGCGAAGAACGGCTTGCCGGCGGGGCGGTTGCGCCAGTGGGCCTTGACCGAGGATTCGTCCCAGACCTGCCCCGGCTTGGTGAGGTTATAGTCCTCCTTGTTGTTGTTCGTGCAGTAGTAGCCGGCGTCCCGGAGATACTGCGGGTACATCTTGATGCCGGCCGGAAAGGCCACCTCGCTCCGCATGTGCTCGGCGCCGAGGGACGGGGCCAGCATGCCCGAGATGATCGTGGTGCGGGCGGCGGCGCAGACCGGGGCGTTCGACCAGACGTTGCGGAAGAGCATGCCCCTCGCCGCCAGTGCATCCACGTTGGGCGTACGCGCCAACGGGTCGCCGTAGCAGCCCATTTGCTGGCCGTGGTCCTCACTGGTGATCCAGAGGATGTGGGGGTGATCGGCGGCACGGGCGCCGGAGAGGAACCAGCCGAGACAAAGGCCGACCGAGGCGAGGAGGCGTGATTTCATGGGTAGCGTAAGATTAGAAACGGCCGCGCACGCCGACCGTCCAGACGGCGCCGAAGTTGTCCTTGTAGGCGATGGTGCCGGGGACGTTGAAGTAGGATTCGAGCGCTTGGTTGAACACGTTGCGGCAGCTCAGGGTCAGCTCGTAGGTCCGGTTGATTTTGTAGCCGCCGCTCAGATCAAACATCAGACGCTCGCGCTCCCACTGGGTCCGCGCCGCCGTGATCGAGGTGAGGCGCGCCGCGGTCCACGTGAACCGCACCTGCGCATTGAACCGATGGTTGCCGAAACGCAGACCGCCGTTGGCCGACTTTGAGTTGAGATTCACGATCTGCACATCCGGAACCGTGCGCGAGACGGAGCCGAAGACGCTGAGGCCGCGCAGGAACCCGGGGAGAAACGTCAGCTGCTGGCTGTACTCGAGATCGATGCCCTTGATGCGACGGGTGCCGGCGGCGTTCGCGGCCCGCAGGAAGGTATAACCGTTGTACTCCGGGTCGTCGGCATAGCCGGCCTCGGCGGCGGAAACGATTTCGGAGGTGGTGCCCATGTTTTCCACGACGAGCTTGTAGGCCGAGAGCGTGATCGTGCCGGCGGGCTCGATGTAATATTGCGCGCTGACGAAATACTTGTCGGAGGTCTCGGGCTTGAGATTCGGATTGGGCAACGTGACCTGCTGCCGGGTCTCGTCGACCGCGATGACGCCCGCGAGGCTGTCGTAGTTGGGACGCCCGATCGACTGGCTGGCGGCAACCTGGAAGACGAGGTTACGGGTGAAGGAGTACTTCGCCCCGCCGCTGAAGAACATGTTGCCATAGTCTCCGTACGTGGAGGGCCGGGCACCGTTGCGGTATTGGTAGACGAGGTACGGGATGGTGCCCGCCGTGTAGCCGGCGGCGCGCACCGCGGCGGCCGGCAAAATGTCGTAGGTCCGGCCGATATCGCGGGTGCGCTCGAAACGGGCGCCGAGGTTAAAGCGGATTTGCTGCCACCGCGTGTTGCCTTCGAGGTAGGCCGCGTCGATCTGCTCCTTGATCGAACGCGGCGTGGTGAACGTATTGGTGAAATTACCGACCGCGTTCGGCACGAACTCGCCGGGATGGGCGGAAAAATAGGAGGCCATCGCGTTGGAGTCGGGCCAAGGGAAATTCTGCTGCGTGACGTTGCCGCCGCGCTTCGGATCGAACCGATGCTGCGACTCGTCGATCATGACCGTGGTCGGATCGGTCTGCGATCCGCGCGGGCCGACAAAGGTCCAGTTCTGGGTCCCGCCCCAGGTGATGTCGAAGGTGGTGAGGCGGGTCTTCGCCCCGGCGAGGAGCTGCACGGGCAGGCCCGCGAGGTTGACGGAGGTCTTCGCGTCGAGGTTGCCGGAGAAGACTTGGCTCTGCCCGCCGCGCGCGGTGCTGACCATGTTGTTGGCGTTGGCGTCATCCCGACCCCAGTTGGCGATGTCGCCCCACGGCCGGCCGGAGAGCTGCGTGACGGTCCAATCGGTGGAGTTGGTATTGGCGCGCTCGGCCATCCAGCTCAGGCGCGTGAGCCGGAGGTTCACACTCTGAAAATAGCCCTGGCGCAGATCCTCGTAATGGGTGCCACTGCGCGAATAACCGCCTCCGGCGGTGAGCGTCAGGTCGCCGCGCTGGTATTCCAGCTTGGGCACGTAGGTGATCGTGTCGTTGCGCTTGTTGCGGTGGTTGCCCGAGGAGTCGAGACGGGTGTTGGCGCTGGCGACCGGGTTGGCGATGACCTTGGTCAGCGTGGATGACGGATCGATCTGCGCGAGGTTCGCGGTGAACTGGAGATTCCGGGCCACAAACTCGTCGCTCAAGTGCGAGCCGGTGATACGGACCGAGGCGATGAGATGCGGGGTGATCTTGTAGTCGAAATTGGCCCCGAGGGAGGCGCGATCGATCACCTTGGGGGCGTCCTTGAAGGTAAGCCCGGTGATGACCGGTCCCCGCGCGGCGTTGGAAAAATCATAAGCGTGCGTGATCTGCTCCTGCTCGCCGTAGATGGTGGAGGTGCCGACGTTGAGCTGCACGCCGAAGCGGCCGCCAAAAACGTCCGAGTAACTCAACGTGCCACCCGGAAAAGCGACGCGCCGGAGGGCGTTGGTCGGGGAGGCGACGCGGCGCAGCGTCAGGTTGTATTCGTTGGCCGACACCGAGAATTGCGCGGTGATCTCGCGACCCTTGCGGTCGAACGCGCTGCGGCTGCGCAGGTTGATCGAGCCGGCCGGCGAATCGGCGTCCATCCGGGCGGTGAGCGTCTTGTTCACCTCGATGGCCTCGACGCTGTTGATGGAGGACTGCTCGAATTCAAACTGCCGGGAGTCCGAGCCGAAGGCCGCGCCCTGTGCGCTGGCGAGCCGCATGCCGTCGACACTCACCCCCACATATTTCGGATCGAGTCCGCCGATGCGCACGGCACGGGCGTCGGACTGGTTGTAGTCGATGACGACGCCGGGCATGTACTTGATGAATTCGCCGACGTTGCCGTTGGTGATGTCGCCGAAGTTATCGGCCGAGATGACGTTCTTCACATTGATCGCCGCACGCTGATCCATGATCGCCTTGGCGTTGCCCTCGCGCTCGGAGGAGACGACGAACTGCCCCAGGGTCACGATGCCCGCATCGGGCTTCCCGACCGGAGGCGAAACCGGCCGGTAGCCGGTGGGCGCCAGTTCAAAGTTCCGGGTGACCGTGGCGCCCGCCGTAACCGTCAAGCGCACCGCCACCGGGTCATAACCCGTATAGGAGGCCGCCACCTGCACCTCGCCGGCAGGCACGCCGGCCAGGGTGAAAAAGCCGTCCTCCGTCGTGAACGCGGCGACATTGGAACCGGGCACCGTGACCTCGACATTACGCAGGTACTCCTGCGTCGCCTGACTCAGGATACGGCCTTGGATCGTGGCGCCGGCGGCACCTTGGGCGTGCAGGTTGGCGATCACCAGAAGAACGGCTGCGCCAAGGCGGACCAAGTAGAGCGGGGTTTTCATAGGTGCTTCAAAGAGGGGGTACGGCCTGCCAACGGAAACGGGCGCACGCCGCCGGGAATCATTAACCGATGGCATTTGGGGTGCGACCGACAGCCCCCGCTAAAGCTCTTTTTCCGCTACTTGCCCAGCTTCTTCAACGCCTTGTTGATTTTCTCGAGCTCGCAGGCCGCGGGATCGTACTCGGGGCCGAGCCATTCGAGCCATTCGCGACCGAGATCGGTGTTCGGCTCCTTGATGCACGCCAGCATGTCCTGGAAAGCCTCGCGTCCCCCGCAGTCCTCGGGCGGCCCGGCGCGTTCGCCCGCGATGCACACCGGGTAACGGAGTCCCTTTTCAACCAGGCCGGACTTCTCCACCTTCAGGTCAATCTGCCAGCCCTCGCCAAAGTTGTAGTGATACGTGAAACGCTCGCGGTGTTCGAAGTCGAGGTCGGCCAAGGCGACATCCCGATCGTCCTCCACGGTCAGGTCCTCGCGTTTCACCGGATTGCCGAAACGCAGGTCGTCGAGGGCAAAGACGTGCGTCTGGTAATCGAACCAGTCGAAAGCGACCTGAATGGTGTCGTGCAGCCGCGAAAGCCACATCGTCTCCCGCACCAGCAGGCGCCGCCAGATGCGCGGCTGACACCCGGCGACGGTGAGTCGCAGTGCATACGCGCGTTCCGGCGGCTTTTTGGCCTTGGTGCCCTTGCCTTCATGGAGACCGATCATGACGAAGGGATAGTGGAACGTGCCGCGCCGCCGCGTGCAAGCCGGCCGATGGCGGGTGCGAGCGGCTCCATGCCCCGGCCGTGCGAAGAGGCTCCTTGCCCGCAGACGGCCCAAGTCGGGGCCTGCCGCGTTTTCAGAATGATCGTCGCCGCGTTAGACCGGAGCGATCTCGGATCAAAAGCGGTAGGCCGCGGACACCCCGAGCTGCCGCGGATCGGCGCGGTCCTCGTAGCGGGTCTCGTTGTAATCCGGATCCGCGTTGCCAAAGAAAAACACGCGCTTCTCGTAGCGGGTGTTGCCGAGATTCCGGCCCCACAGCGTGAACGTCCACGCCGACCAAGCGTACCCGAGACTACCGTTCACGAGACGAAAAGCCCGGCGCGCCTCGTTCTGGTTATTGGAATCGTAGTGGGCGGCGCGGCCGACCAGCTCCGCGTTGGCAAAAAAGCCCGAGGCCTGGCGGTAGCGCGGGCCGACCGTGTAGCCGTAGCGCGGCGTATTCGCGAGCCGGCGACCGCCGCCGGTGTTGCCGTTGGTCAGCGTGAAGCGGCCGAGCTCCGACTCCATCTGGGCAAGGGAACCGTGCAACGACAGCTCGCGCGTGATCGCGAACGCAGCGGAGGCCTCGAGGCCCGTAACGTGGGCGTGGCGGCCGTTCGCAGTAAAGAAGCGGTAGTTGCCGCCAAAGCCGGCCGAGTCGCGCACCTGCGTGTGGCGGCGCTCGAGCCGGAAGACGGTCAGCTCGCCCGTCAGCCGGCGATCCAACCAGGCGCCGCGCACGCCCGCCTCATAGTTCCACAAGGTCTCGGTGCCGAAGGTGAGCGGATCGTCCGGCGGACTGATGCGGGCGTCGAGGTTGATACCGCCCGCCTTGTACCCACGGGTGACGGAGGTGAAGAGTAGGTGGCGGGCGTCGAGCTCGTGCTCCAGCGTCAGTTTGCCACCGACCAGGGTGTCGGCGAACCCGGGCCGGAACGTGACCTCGGGATCAAAACCGCGGCGCGCGGCGCGGTAACGGGTCTTGGTCCCGTGCCCGTCAAGCTCGACGCGTTCGGTCCGCAACCCGAGGACAAGCCGCGTGCGGGCGGAGAAATCGTGCGCCGCCTGACCGTAAAGGGCATAGGTCGCGCTCTCATACTTGGTCCGCAGGCCGCGCACGTTATCCGGGTCCGTGTCGGTGTAGGCCCCACCCTCCTCCGTGTTGGAGTAGAACGCCCCCAACGTCCACCGGTCGACCGCCCCGAGCGCACCGCGGGTCGCGGTGGAGTCGAGCCGGAGTTCCTGGTTGAACACCGTGCGGTCGCGCCGCAGGTCACTGAAACCCTGATACGACGCGGCGGTCCAGTCGTCGTCGTAGCTGTAGACCGACTTGACGCGGCTGGCGGCCGAGACCGTGGTCACGCGGACTCCGGCCAACCCCGTGTAGGTTCCGCGCAGGCTGGCGGCGCGCGAACGCTGTTCATCGCGACCGGGCTGGTCGCTGAAGGTGCGGCGGCCGTTGTTATCGAGGGCGAATTCATCGAAGCCGTTGGCGACCTCGGAGACCAGAATCGCGCCTTCCCAGCGCCACGCGGGGGACGGGTTGGCGGTAAAACGAAGCCGTGCGGTGAATTCATCGCGTGCGTTGGTGTCGCGGTTAAGCGTTACGTTGCGGCGAAAACCGTCACTGGAGTGCTCGTGCACCGCCAAGCGCATCATCAATTGCTCGGGATGTTGCGGGGAAAGCGAACCACCCACGGCAAACCCACCTTCCCGCAGGGCGTCCTGACCCGCGGTCGCCTCGATGCGCCCCGTCCAGAACGGCGTGGGGGCATTGGTGAGGAGACGGACGACGCCGCCCGCGGCGTTGGCCCCAAACGCTCCGGCTTGCGGACCACGCAGGATCTCGGCTTGGCGGACATCGAAGGTACCGCCCAACGTGCCAAGGCCGGTGAAGTCGAGGTCGTCGACCAGGAAGCGCACGGCGGAGTCGGGGGTTTCGCCCTCATACTGCGAATTCTCCCCGATGCCACGGATCTGAAAATAGCGTGGACGCGACGTAGCGCCGGTCCACGTGAGATTGGGAATCTGGTCGGCCAAGTCCCCAAAGTGGCGCACCGCGCCGGCCCGGAGTGCGTCGTCATCAAAAACCGCGACACTGGCCGGGATGCGGGCCAGCGGCGACTCCCAGAGATCGCTGGTAACCAGCACCGGTTCGAGTTTGACCGGGGAGGCGGCACCGGCAGTCGCCGGACCTGAGGCGGATTGAGCGCGGAGCGCCAAGGTCGCGACGAAGAGCGGCGCAAGCAGAGGAAGGAGGTGCGGGAGTTTCATAGTATCGGGCTGGGCCTGACCCAAACCGGACTACCGCAGAAGACGGGCGTCGCGCGCCCCTAGGCGCTGTGTGCGGCGCCTGCTGTTTCCTTCGTCGGCATGATCCGTTCAGGTTCGAAGGGTCGAGCAGCCGAGCGTGCCGCAATCTCAGTCCTCCGCGGAGGACACCCCTACAGGCAGGCGCAGGGGAAGCGGCCAGAGAGTCCAAAGCAAGCGGAAATCTGCCCGAACCGAAGCGAGCAAGCGGCCGCGCCAACCCGACCGACGTCAGGGCAAATCGTAAACCTCAAGCAGGGTCGAGCCGAGGGAGGCGTCGCCGCTCTTGACTTGCACCGTGTAGGAACCCGGCGCCAAGGACATCACGAGAGAGGAGTCACGGCTGGTTTCATCCACGAGGCGGAAGGCGCCGGCCCGATCAAAGGCATCGAGCATGGCCTCCGTCGCGGCACGGGTCGGCCCCGCCCAGGAGGAATTGGACGCGATGACTTGATCGCCGCGGAAAAGGGAAAGGACGGGTTGAGCGAGCGCCTCTTTCACCCCGAAGGCCGCGAGCGTGGGCCCGATCGCGCGAATCAGCACGGAACGATTGGACGCCCCGGAAATCACGAAGCCGCTGACGAGGGTATCATCCGCGGCGCTGATGCGGGCGAGGGTCGAGATATTGACAATCGCGTGGTCTTTTCCGCCCGCCGCGGAACCGGAGAAAATGTGATTCAGCTTGGTGCCTTCGTTCACCTTCTTGCCCTGGAAGCGGCAGGCAACGCTCGCGCCGCCATTATCAAAGACTTCAAGAATACCGTACTGCTGGCTGCCCGGCAGAGGACCCGCCGTGTAGGGGCCGCCCTTAGCCGAGGGCTCGCTCGTGAGCGCGGCGGCATGGAGAACCGTCAGCGGTGCTCCGCCGCCGGTGGCATAATCGGAATGGGTGCCGTCATCATACGCCAATCCATGCATGTCGCCGGCGAGCATCACGATATTCTCGATGCGATTATCGCGGATGAAATTTGCAATCTCCGTGCGCTCCGAGGCGAAGCCGGCCCACGTGTCGTCGCCGACCTTCGCCGGGGCGATCCAAGGCATCGTCGAAACCCAAACGATCAACGGAAAGCCACCGTCGCGGGCATTGATGAGCTCCTGCTTGAACCAAGTTTTCTGGCTCGCACCCATCCGGGTCTTGGTCGCGGACTCCTTCAAATTGGTATCCATGGCCGCGCTGCGCAGATCGGTCATAATGAAGCGGACCCGCCCGATCGTAAACGATTGGGCAATGGTCCCGCCGGGAGCCGTCAAAGGATAGTGCGGTACGCGCTCTTTGTAGGCGATACGGGCGGTATCGCGACCGACCGAATTGCCATTCGAATCGTTGCCGGCAAAATCGTGGTCATCCCACATGTAGGCCAGCGGAACGCTGCGATAAAGGGCGCCCTGCACGGCATGCCCCAAGACCTGATCGTAGTTGGCCCGGTAGTCCTCGACCACCGTGGAATTGGTATCGCTGTAGTGCAGGTCGCCCATGTTGATGAACAACAACGGACGCTCGCGCATAATCGCATCGTAGGCACTTTGGTCGGGCTGGCGAAAGTCCCCGCAGGAGGCGAATGCGATCCGGAACGAAGCGCGCCCGAGCGGAAACGTGCGGAAGCGGCCGCGGGAAACGGGATCGGCGCGAAGAACATTGGCCACTTCAACGCCGTAAAAATAATCGGTGTCGGGGTTCAAGCCCTGCACCGTCAGCTTGACCGTGTTGCCCGAGGCCGCAGAGGTCGTGACAGCCGTTGAATAGACCGCGGGAGCCAGATTTTGATTTTCGCTCACCACCAGCCGTACGCGCTGACTGGCCGCATTCAGCCGGACCGCCACCGTGGCACCCGTCGGACTCACATTACCCGACCAAACCCCGCCCACAAAAAACGTCCCGGACTGCGCAAGGGCGGTGGCGCAGATAAAAAAACCGATGAGCAACACTCGGGTTATAATCATCAGGGGGGGGTTCACCCCAGCGTCTCCCGATTGAGCGGTGTCGCAAGTGAATTTTCGCGGTATAACGATGTCCTAATACGTACGCGGGCCGAAAAAGGCCGATCAAGGCAAACCGGATTCAACCGATATTCACGGGCACTTTGCCAATCGCTTTTGTAATCCCCTCCGGCCTCTTGCTTTTGGCATAACCTTGCTAGGTTCCCACCCGTCCCTCTCCACTCGCTCCCTGTGACACCCAAGACCCGCATCCTTTGGCCGATCTTCGCCGTGCTACTGGCCCTCGTGCTCGGCGAATCAGCAGGCCTCGCCCAGCCCGTCATCAGCGAGCTGATGGCTTCCAACACCAGCACGATCGCAGATCAAGATGGGGCTTTTTCCGACTGGTTGGAGATCCACAACCCGGGGAATACCCCACAAGAAATCTCGGGCTGGTACCTAACAGACGCCAAAGACAACAAGAAGCGCTGGCAGTTTCCCGTCACCACGATTCCGGCCGGGGGTTACCTCGTGGTGTTTGCTTCGGGCAAGGACCGGCGCAATCCGGCCGCCCAGCCCCATACCAATTTCCATCTGAGCGCCAGCGGTGAGTACCTCGCCTTGGTGCGCGCGGACGGGATCACGATCGCCTCCGAGGTTACCTACCCGGCGCAGGGATCGAACGTACCTTACGGAATTCCCGGCGGCTCCAGCGTACCGGCCGCGGGCTATGACTTTCTGGAGAAACCCACGCCCGGCACCGCCAATGCGGGGGCCCGCGGGATCGAGCAAACCGTGACCTATTCCCGCCTGGCCGGGCCTTTCACGGGGACGATCAGCATCACGCTGAGCGGAGCGACCGCAAACCAGCGCATCCGCTACGTTGCCACGCCGAGCGGCAATGGGGCGAGCGCGCCCGCCCCGACCTCAACCTCACCCCTGTACACCGGAGCCATTGCGGTCAGCGCATCGACTCTCCTTAAGGCCGCGGTGTTTTCGGAAAGCGGCAACGCCATGGGCCCAGTCTCTGCCGTGCACTACCTCAAGATTGGAACGAGCGTCAGCGCTTTCAGCAGTCAATTGCCGGTGCTGGTCATCGACAGCCTGGGCAGCGGGCCCTTGGTCAAGGACGGGGTCGAACACAACGCCTGGCTCTATGCGTTCACGGCGGGCAGCCCGGGCAGCGCCGTCTTTGGTCGAACGCCCGACACCCGCACCTCGCTCACCACGAATGTCCGCGGCTCAACCTCCGCGGAATTCCCCAAGAAGAGCCTGGCCTTGAGCTTCACCCCGGCCGACGGCAGCGGAACCGAGCAGGCGCTATTGGATCTGCCGGCTTACGAGCGGTGGGCCCTGACCGGACCCTGGAAATTCGACCTGAGCTACATCAACAACGCCTTCGTCTACTCCCTCTCCAACCAACTCGGCCGCTGGGCGCCGCGCACCCGCTTCACCGAGGTGTACCTCAATACCGACGGTGGCGATCTGACGAACACCGACTACGCGGGTATCTACGTGCTCAGCGACCGGATCGAGAACAGCAAGGGCCGCGTGGACATCAAGGACCTCTCGCCCTCGGATGTCTCCGGAAATGCCCTCACCGGCGGGTACATTCTCAAAATCGACTCAAAGGATCCGGACGAAATCGGCTGGCGCACGACGCACGGGGTGCCGGAAAACGGCACGTCTTCAGTCGTCCTAGTGTATCCGTCCGCCGGGAACGTCGCGCCGGCGCAAGTCACCTACATTCGCGATTACGTGCAGGCGATGGAGAACGCACTCTACGCCGACCGCGACAGCGGTTGGTCGCAGCGCACGCACCTCGATTATCTCGACCGCGCTTCCTGGGTGGACCACCACCTGCTGAACACGTTCACCTCAAACCCCGACGCCCTGCAACGCAGCGCCTACTTCACGAAAGACCGACTGGGCAAGTTGCAGGCCGGGCCCGTCTGGGACTTCGACCGCGCCCTCGGCTCGTACTGGGACGAACGCTCGTACGAGTACACCGTTTGGTCCGGCGTCGGCAGCGTCGATTTCTGGCGCACCGGTTGGTGGGGTATCATCGCCCGCGATCCGGAGTTTATGCAGGACTGGGTCGACCGCTGGCAAAGCCTCCGCCGGGCCGACCTGTCGAATCCCAACCTCATCCGCCTCGTCGAGGCCCTCGGCGCCCAGATCGGACAGGACGCCGTCACCCGCGATGTCGCACGTTGGCCGGACAACCTCAGCCCCTACGGCAACTACACCGCCCACCTCGACCATCTGAAGGGCTGGGTCACGTTGCGGGCCCAATGGATCGACGATCAGTTCGTCCGCGAGCCCGCCGCCGTGAAGGCCGGCCCATCGATCACCTTTACCGCCCCCGCCGGCGCCCGTCTGGCGTACACGCTCGACGGCTCGGATCCCCGGTCCCTCGGCGGTGAGGTTGCCGTCAACGCCACCCTCACCTCCGCTCCGGTAACTCTCCCCGCCACCGCCAATGTCCACGTGCGCAGCTACCGCGTGGAACTGCGCAACACCTTTCCCGGCAGTCCCTGGAGCTCGGCCGTCGGCGCTGACACGTCGAGCCCGCTCACGCCCCGCGCCCGCATCGTCAATCTTTCCAGCCGCGCCGTGGCCTCCGTCGGTGACGACGCCTTGATCGCCGGGGTCGTGGTCGCCGACACCGTCGCCAAGCGCTATGTCTCGCGCGCCATCGGCCCGGGCCTCGCGTTATTCGGTGCGACGGGAGTTCTGCCTGATCCCCAGTTGACGGTGTTCTCCGGTACCGGCACCGAACTTTTCCGCAACAACGGCTGGGAACGCGGCCCCGACGCAGTCGCTCTGCCCGGCTACTTCAAATCGGTCGGCGCCTTCCCGCTCACCACCGGCAGCCTCGACGCGGCGTTGGCCACCGATCTCAAAGCGGGCGCCTACACGTTGCAGATCACCAGCCCCACCTCCCGTTCCGGCCTCGCCCTCGCCGAACTCTACGAACTCGATACCAACGGTCGCACCGTCAACCTGTCGAGCCGCGCGCGCGTCCGCGCCGACGACGGTGCACTCATCGGCGGATTCGTCGTCCAGGGCCCGGCCTACAAGCGCATGCTCCTGCGCGCGGTCGGCCCAACGCTCGCGGCGTTTGGTCTGACCGGTGCGTTGCGCGATCCCGTCCTCACCCTGTATTCCGGTCAGACCGTGGTCGCGACCAACGATCGCTGGGAGGCCGCGGACAACGCCGCCGCGATTATTGCCGCCACCAAGAACGCCGGGGCCTTCGCCCTCGGCGCCGGCAGTGAGGATGCGGCGCTACTCATCACCCTCCCGCCCGGCGCTTTCACCGTCGAGGTGAAGGGCAAGAACAACACCGAGGGCGTGGCCCTGCTCGAGATCTACGAGGTGCCGTGACGGCGGGAAAGGGTCCGGGATCGGCGTAGCCGCGCTTGAGCCGAAAGCGAAAGCGCGGTCCTACGGCACGAACACGTTGTCGCTCGGTTCCAACGCGGCGACGTCCACCTTGGCCGCAGGCAGCGCGCGCGGACTCGCCTTGAGCGGATAGCGGAACGTGCGGCCCTCGTAATTCCGCAGCACGATCTCATCGTCGTTCACCGACTCGACGTAGTCGGGATTGATCGGCACCTTGCCGCCGCCACCGGGTGCATCGATCACATACTGGGGAATCGCATAACCCGTCGTGTTTCCACGCAGCGCCCGGATGATCTCGATGCCCTTGCGGACATCCACCTTGAAGTGGGCTCCACCGGTGATGAGGTCCATCTGGTAAAGGTAGTACGGACGCACGCGCATGCGCAGCAGGCGATGCACGAGGGCCCTCATCACATCGGCATCGTCATTAACCCCCTTCAGCAGCACGCTCTGGTTGCCCAGCGGCACCCCGGAGAACGCCATCCGCTCGCACGCCGCGCGCAATTCTTCCGTCGCCTCCTTCGGATGATTGACATGGATGCTCATCCAAATCGGGCCGTAGCGTTTGAAGATCTCGCACAACTCCGGCGTGATGCGCTGCGGCAGAAAGACCGGAATCCGCGACCCGATCCGGATAAACTCCACATGCTTGATCGCCCGCAGCCGCGCCAGCAGGTGCTCGAGCTTGCGGTCCGAGAGGAGCAGCGGATCTCCGCCGGACAAGAGCACGTCGCGAATTTCCGGATGCGCCTCGATATAGCGCAGCCCCTGCTCGTACTCGGGGTGAAAATTATAGTCCTGCGCGTTCGAAACCAGCCGGCTGCGGGTGCAGTACCGGCAGTACGCCGCACACCGATCCGTCACCAAAAACAACACGCGGTCTGGATAGCGGTGCACGAGTCCGGCCACCGGCGAGTGTTCATCCTCCCCGAGCGAGTCGAGCATCTCGCCTTCCGACACCACACTCTCCTCGCCCCGCGGAATAACCTGCCGACGAATCGGGCAGTGGGGGTCGTGACGGTCGATCAGGTTGAAAAAATAAGGCGTGATCGCCAGCGCCAGCTTGTGGCTCGCGTAGTCGCAGCCCGCCTTCTCCTCCGGCGTGAGGGTCATCAACTGCTCCAACTGCCCGGCCGTGGTGATCCGGTGCTTCAACTGCCAGGTCCAGTCGCGCCAATCACTTTCCGGAATGTGTTGCCAGAGTCCCTGGCCCTCGAACCAGGCGGCGCGATCTTCAGTGTAGGACATTATTTCGGGGTAGAGTTAGGCGGCGAACCACCCCCTGTCAAATGACCCGTCCTAAAACCTGGTCCTAGGTCAAATTGCTCTCAGGCAAGCAGGTTCGGCAACTTCGCCCTTCCCGGCCGCCGGAAAAATCCCCAGCAAAAACAAGAGATTTCACGATTTTCCACGAAACCACTTGGCAGCGTGCGGCCGACACATTTTCGTTCGACTTTAATGTCCACACCGAAGCCCGCAATTCTCGCCCTCGAGGATGGTTCGATCTTTTCGGGTCGCGCCTTCGGGGCCGATGCCACCGTTTCCGGCGAATGCGTCTTCAACACGTCGATGACCGGCTACCAGGAGATCCTCACCGATCCCTCGTATTTCGGCCAGATCGTCACGATGACCGCCGTGCAGATCGGCAACTACGGCATCAGCGTCGAGGACAACGAGGCCGCCGCCCCGAAGTGCACCGGCTTCGTCGTGCGGGAGCTCTCCCCCGTCGTCAGCAACTGGCGCAGTTCCCTTTCGCTCGATGATTTCCTGAAACGCCACGGCATCCCGGGCATCAGCGAAATCGACACGCGCGCCCTCACCAAGAAACTCCGCGTCGACGGCGCGATGAAGTGCTGCCTGAGCACGCTGCCGATCACCGCAGCCGAGGCGGTGCGCCGCGCCAAGTCATGGCAGGACATGGCCGGAGCCGACTACGTGAAGGACGTCACGACCAAAGTGCCGTTTATCTGGCGCGGCGACGACCCGGCCAATCACAACGCCCCTTACCTACCCGTCGGGACCACGATGAACGCCGCGGGAATCCCGGCGAAAAAATTCCGCGTGGCCGCCTTTGACTACGGCGCCAAGTACAGCATCTACCGCAAGCTCGTACACCATGGTTTCGAAGTGCAGGTCTTTCCCGCGACCGCGACCGCCGAGCAGGTGCGCGAGCATAAACCGGACGCCGTGTTCCTTTCGAACGGTCCCGGCGATCCGTCCGCCCTGACCTACATCCACCGGACCGTCACGAACCTGCTGCCCGACTTCCCGATGTTCGGGATCTGCCTCGGTCACCAGATGCTCACCCACGCGCTGGGCGGCACCACGTTCAAACTCAAGTTCGGCCACCGCGGCGGCAACCAGCCGGTAAAAAACCTCGAGACCGGCAAGGTTTCGATCACCGCCCAGAACCACGGATTTGCCACCGACCCGAAGTCGATCGAGGCCCGCGGCGCCAAGATCACCGAGATCAACCTCAACGACAACACCGTCGAGGGCCTGCGCCACACCCAGCTTCCGGTTTTCAGCGTGCAGTATCACCCCGAGGCCGCCCCCGGGCCGAATGACGCCGATCCGCTCTTCGTCGACTTCTACAAGATGGTCGAAGCGCGGAAAGCCGGGAAGATCTGAAGTCTGCGCACCCGCTTTAGCCTTGCGCGTGAGCGCAGGGAGCGGAACGTACGGAAATCCCAGTATGCACCTCCGGGGTAGCTGCGGACGCCAGCGAATGGCGGCTGGATGATTTTCGCAACGAAGGGTCGCACGCGGAGCCGCGGACACTGGGTCGGTGCGGCACCCGCGGCTTCCGTGCCCCCCCACGCAAACTCGTTCATCGTTCCGCCCGCCCCATCTCCAAATAGCGAAGCGGGCCTCACCCCCGCCCAAGCCACGCCTCGAACTTCACCGCGTCCTCCGGCGTATCCACGCCGATGGTGGGATCGTCGGTGATATCGCACGCGATCGCGTAGCCGTTCTCCAGCACCCGCAACTGCTCGAGCTTCTCGATTTGCTCCAATTTCCCGGGCGGCAGCGTGGCGATCTTCTGCAACAACTCGGCCGAATAGCCGTAAAGCCCGAGGTGCTTCAAACACGGGTGTGACGCCACCCACGCGT
>CAIJFT010000053.1 GCA_903820035.1 uncultured Opitutia bacterium | reverse complement strand
GAATCATCATCAGAATAAAGCCGACCAACGCCGGGCTGATGCTCCGCAGGAACCGGTAGAAATTGATCGTCATCAGCACGGCGAAAAATGCACAGACGATCGTGATGAAATGATGCTCGGTGAAGAGCATCGTGATTTGATTCCAAATCGGTTCGAAGCCTTTCTGCAGAGGTGTGAGGTCGACTTTCATCATTTGGCGGGCTGGGCACACTGTCTCCAATCGGATCCCGGGGTCAAAAAATTAGGGCCTCGCCGGCGTCAAGCCGCAGTAAAATAGCACCTTATGCAGGGGTTTTGACCCTAGGTGCCGGCGAAAGGCGGCCTGGCCGTAAGCGCCGGCCGAGTCGGAGCCCGGCACCGAAAGGATGGCCTGGGCCGGTGCTACTTGTGATCGGGAGACGGCGACATCGTGCCCGCCCGAATCATGACCATCCGGTCCGGATTCAAGTGCTTTCGGATGGCCGCGTTCACGTCTTCGAGCGTCAGTGTTTGCATCCGGACAAGATAGTCATCGACCCATTCCGGTCCGAGGCCGCGTTCCACCGCCCCGAGGACGGCGCCGGCCAATTCTTCGGTGGTCGAGAGCGTGACCTTGTAGGAACCGGCCAGCGTGACCTTGAACGTGGCGAGTTCCTCCGCGGTGACCCCGTCGGTGCAGAAGCGGCGGAGTTCGCGCCGCACCGATTCGGTGCCTTTCTCGAGCAGTTCCGGGGCGAAGCCCGCCTGGATCATCCAGACACCGTCGGTGTACGTGTCGGCGCCGAGGTTCGCGGTGATGCCATAGGTGAGGCCTTCCCGGGTGCGGACGACGTCGAGGAGGCGGGCGGAAAAAAAGCCGCTGCCGAGGACAGCGGTGCCAAGGTTGAGCGCGAGATAATCGTCCTCGCCGTAGCGCAGCCCGGATGCCTGTCCCAGCGCGAAGGATACGTTGGCCTTGCCCGGCATCACGATGGTCTCGGTTCGTCCTGCGGCCGCCGCAACGGCCCTTGGCGTGGTCGAGGAGACGCGCCCGCCGCTCCATCCCGCAAAGCCGGTCTGCACGGCCTGATCGAGCGCGGCGTGATCCACGTCGCCGGCAGCGACCAGACGCGCGGTGGCCGGGCCGTAATACGCGGCGTGAAATGCCTTCACTTGGTCAAGCGTGGCGGCGGCAAGGTCGGCGAGGTACTTCTCGTCGGGCGGGGGCGAATTCGGATGACCGGCGGGAAATACCGCCCGGGCGAAAGCCGCGGCCGCCCGGGCGTCGGTGTCTTCCATCCGCTGCCGGTGGGCGCCGGCGATTTGCTGCTTCACCTTGGCTAACTCGCCGGGATCGAAGCGGGGGGTGCGCAATTGCTCGGCGAGCAGGCTGATGACGAGCGACAGATCGGGGCGCAGGCACTTGGCCGAGAAATTCAAGGCGTGGGTGCCGGCGGAAAAGGTCATCGCCGCGCCGCGCTGTTCCAGCAATTCGGCAAGCGCGAACTGGTCGCGGGTGACCGTACCTTTGTCGAGCAGGGCCGCGGTCAGGTCCGCGATGGCGGAGTTTCCCGCCGGATTGCACGCGTCGCCGGCGGCGATCACGCCCCGCAGGACCACGACGTTTTGCAGGGACGTCGGGAGAGAGATGACATCAAGGCCGGCCACGCTGCGCCGGTGGATTCGGGCGGCGAGTTTCGCCCCGGCCGGAGCTGCGCCCCCCGCCGGGTTCGCCGATGCGGCCGAGGGTGTACTGCGCGGGCGAAGCGTCGCAGGTGACGGTGCGGTCGGTTCGCGATAATAATGGGGTGTGCCGGCGCGCGGCTTGGCCCGATCGGTCGACGCCGCCGGCGCGCCCGCGCCCTCCGGCTGTGGCACGAACCAGCCGGTGGTACTCTGGTCCTCCAGTAGGTAGGTGTTGGCGACGCGCTGGACGTCGGCTGCGGTGACAGCCCTCAGCGCCGGCAGCTGCGTCGAGTAATGGGTCCAGTCACCGACGGCGATCGCCTCGTTGAGTTGGGAGGCGATCGCGAACGAGCCGTCGCGGTGATAGGCGAAGCCGGCGAGCAGCTTGTTCACCGCGCGTTCTACTTCGGCGGTGGTGACGCCGGCGGACTTTACCTTCGCCACTTCGTCCCCGAGCGCCTTTTCCGCCTGGGCGTGGGTCGTGCCGGGGGCGAGTTGGGCGAGGAGATTGAACAGCGTCGCGTCGTGAAAGTAGCCCTTGGTGGCGTCAGCCGCGATCGCAAGGTTCGTGTCGATGAGCGTGCG
>CAIJFT010000052.1 GCA_903820035.1 uncultured Opitutia bacterium | reverse complement strand
TCTGGGCGAAGAGCTGGTTGAGCTTGGGGTACATCGTGCGGTTCTTTGAGTAGTTGAAATCGATGTTCAGCTTGGCCGTGCCGTGCATGAACTTTTGCTCAAGTCCGCTGGAAAGTGCGGTGCCTTCGCTTTCGCGGATATAAACGACCGACTCCAGGTCGAGGGTGCCACCCTTGGCTTCGAGGGCGTCAAACGTGCTCCCGGGCGTGAACGAGGCGAGGGTGGCCGGTGCCAGGAGCTTCCATCGAAAGTAGGCCGGGACTGAGCCACTCGCCCGCTTTACGCGGCTGTACGTACTCTTAAAATACACGACGGTGTTTTCGGCGATCCGGTAGTCGGCGTTGAAGCCGGCATTGAGGTCGGGGGATTGGCGGCCGACGGAGCCCCACTGGCCGGCCCCGAAGGAGCGCATCAACGGTTCGGGCTCGGCCCCGGCGACGGGGATGGCGGTGACAAACGAGGTCTGGGCGGCCGCGGCCTGTCGCGGGCCGACCTCGGTGATGAGGCTGTTGCCGATGTTGCGCGTGATGGAGGCGTTAAATCCGAAATTATTCTTCCCGCCGAAAACGCTGAAAACGTCGGAGTAATTCAGACTCAGCAGGTCGAGCTCAGGCTTGTCCTTGGCCGGCACGCTGCCGTCCTGATAAACCGTGGCCCACGAGGTGCCCGCGGTGAAGTTGACGATGCGTCCCGGCGAACGCTCGTAGGAGCGGCGGGTCCGCATGTTCAGATAACCGGCGATGGCGTTGCCGTCCATGTCGGGGGTCGGCGACTTGATGACTTCAAGGGAGCCGATGTTGCCGGTGCTGACTTGGCCGAAGTAAACGTTGCCGTTGCTCACCGAGGTGCCGCCCGACGTGGCGATCTGGTTGCCATCGATCAGGAGCGACGAGAAATCCTGGCTCATGCCACGGACGTAGATGGCGCCGACGTTGCCGCCGCTGCCGTCGACGGAGATGCCGGCGAGGCGTTGCAGGAGCTCGCCGGCCTGAGCGCCGGGGTTGCCGTAGGCGTCGATTTCCGCGACGGTGCGGATGTTGGCGGCGTTGCGTTCCTCCTGAATCGCGGCGGCCTGACCGGCGCGGAGGCCCTTCACGACGTACTTGTCGAGCCGGTGGATACCCGAGGTCAGGGCGAAGGTCTTGGTGCTGACTTGTCCGGCGCTGACGCCGACGGCCGTCTTCATCTCATCCATGCCGGAGTAACGGACGATGATCTGGTGCTGGCCGGCGGGCAGTTGCAGCGTGAATGTGCCGTCGGATTCCGACGCGGCGGTCATGGCGCTGCCGTCAACCGAGATGGCGGCGCTACCGATCGCATCGCCGCTCGAAGCATCCGTTACCCGCCCTTGCAAGGTGCCCGCGGAGGGCTCGGCGGCGTGGATGGGGCGAAGGACAAAAAGCCCGCAACAGAGGGCGAGCAGCAGGCAAAACAAACCGGGACGGGAGGGAGTGTAGCTAGGCATGGCGTTTAAAGGTCGGATCTGGATCAAGGCCGACAGGTCCTAGACTTACCGTGGACCGGCGGGCGGGTTGAAAAAGGAGGAGAAAACCGCCGGTAGATTGCGACCGAATTCCATCCAGTCCGCACCGAGCGGGGCCTTCTGCTTGCCGGCGATCCAGTGGGCGTTGAACTCCAGCACGGCCGCGGGGATG
>CAIJFT010000051.1 GCA_903820035.1 uncultured Opitutia bacterium | reverse complement strand
GTTGGCGCGGGCGGTGCCGGTGGGAAGCCATGACGCGGGGGCGGCGGACGACGTTTCGAGGGTGGTGGCGCGAAAGCGCGGGTCGGCGCCGATGACCTGCACGTGGTTCACCCGTTGGCGGCCGTCGGCGGTCGCGAAGAGTCCGGGCATTGCGATGACTGGAGTGACGGGCGCCTGCAGCGCGGCGGCGAGGGCGGTGGCGAGTTCTTCGCGGAAGAAACGGTCGTGGGTATTGACGGCGAAGTGGATGTTACCGAGGCGCAGCAGCGCCTGCCGCGTGAGACTGTGGCGGACGGAGTCGCCGACGGCGAGCGCGCCGACGAGAATCAGCGTTGCGACGGTGGCGCCGACCAGGACGCCGAGGTGGCTCCGCCAGTGAAAGCGCAGGCTGCGGCGGATGAAAGTGCCGGCGGTCATGGCGGCAGAAGGCAGGCGACGGACGGATGGAACAGGAAGATCGGGGAGGGCGGGAAGAGGGGCGATCCACTCTCCCCGTTCCCACCGGCATTCCTGTTCAAGGGTTGGCTGTGTCGGTGTAGGACAGCGCGCTCGCGCGCTGTCCTGCGGAGAGGAGTGGGCTCAACCCGCCAGAGTTTACTGGGACTCACGGGAGTAGACATCCCATCAACGGCGGGCCGGGCGGAGCCGGCCTTCGTGCAGTTCGTACACGGTACCCATGCGGTCAGCCAATTCGCGCCAGTGGGTGACGAGCACGACGGCGACCTTTTCCTCGCGGTTTAGCTCGAGCAGGAGCTTCGCCAACGCTTCCGCGTTACGCTGGTCGAGGGCGCCGGTCGGTTCGTCGGCGAGGAGCAGTTTCGGGTGGTTGATCAACGCACGGACGACGGCCACGCGCTGGCACTCGCCGCCGGACAACTGACCGGGGCGGTGGCCGAGCCGCGCTTCGAGGCCGACGCGTTGCAGGAGCTTTCGCGCGCGGGCCTCGAACGCAGCGGCGTCGACCGGACCGCGGTTCGCGAGCGTCGGCACGAGCACGTTTTCGAGCAACGTGAGCTGCGGCAACAGGTGGTGCGATTGAAAGATGAAACCGAGCGTGCGGTTGCGAATCTCCGCAAGGGCGGCGTCGTTGCACTGCGCCAGATCGCGGCCGTCGAGGCGGACGCTCCCGGTGCTCGGCGTATCCAGGGCGCCGATGAGATTGAGCAGGGTGCTCTTGCCTGAGCCGGAGGGACCGACGATCGCCATGGTCGCGCCCTCGGCGAGTTGGAAGCTGAGGTCGCTCAGGACGGGGACGGGCGGCTGCCCCGCGGGGCCGCCGTAGTGCTTGGTGACGCCTTGGAACTCGAGGAGCATGGTCAGCGGGCGGCGGGGATGGGGTCGGCGGCCGGTTTGGCCGCGACCCAGCGTTTGGCCTTCATTTCAAACTGGGGCAACGTGCCGCGCGGCACGGGGGCGACGGGAATGCGCAGGGCGAACGCGGTCTCCAGCGCGGTTGCGACGCGAGCGGCGAGTTTCGCGGGATCGGCGCAGGTCGGGACCGGCTCGATCTGGAGTGCAACCTCGGCCATGGCGCGCTCGGAGCGGACCTCGACGCGATACTCGTGCACGTCGGCAAAGGTGCGTACGACGCGTTCGACGGAGCTCGGGTAGAGGTTCACGCCGCGGACGATGACCATGTCGTCGAGCCGCCCGAGGATACCGCCCTCGAAGGCGAGCGCGCCGTTGACGTAGGTTTTGCGGACGACGTCGCTCGTGCGGTAGCGCACCACCGGGGAGCCGAGGCGTCGGAGCGTGGTGATCACCAGCTCGCCGGTGGCGCCGACGGGGACTTCCTCCTGCGTGACCGGATCGAGCACTTCGCCGATGTAGGCGTCCTCCATCAGCACGAGGGTGTCGGGCCGGCGCGAGGTCGTGTAGGTCAACGGGCCGACTTCGGTCATGCCGTGGTTGTCGAGCACGCGGGCGCCGTGCCACAGCCGGGAAATGCGTTCGCGCACGGCGGGGATGCTGCCGCCGGGTTCGCCTACGACGAAGATGGTGCGGAGCTTCGCGCCGGTGAGCGGAATGTTTTCTTCGCGCGCGGCCTCGCCCAAGCGCAGCGCGTAGGTCGGCGTGCAGCACATTGCGGTCGCGCCGTTGTCGAGCAAGGTGCGCAGCCGGGCGGCGCTGCTCAGGCCGCCGCCGGAGATGCAGAGGCAGCCGAGTTTTTCAGCGGCCTCAAAGGCGAGCCACAAGCCGAGGAACGGGCCGAAGGTGAACGGAAAGAACACGCGGTCGCCCTTCGCGCCAGTGATGCCCGCGGCGCGGAAGATCGTCGCGCGCGTCTCCACCATGGCGTTCCAGTCGGCGGGCCGGTCGAGGCAGCGCAGCGGTGTACCCGTCGTGCCGCTCGTCTGGTGAAACCGCGTGTAGTGGGAGAGCGGGAACGTGTGGTTCGTGCCGTACGGCGGGCGCGCGTTTTGGGCGGCGACGAGCTCCGCCTTGGTGGTGAACGGCAGCCGGCGGAGGGTGTCCGCCAGCGGCTCGTTGCGCCGCGGGGTGAAGCCCGCGGCGGCGAGTTTGGGCGCGTAGAAGCGGTTGCCGGGCACGAGGGCCCGGAGCAGGGCGTGCAGTTGCCGCCGTTGGGCGGCTTCGAGCTGTGCGCGACCCGCTCGCTTCATCAGGAGGCGCGGGTGGCGGGCGGGGTAACGTGCTTGGCGGCCTTGGGCGCGGGCGCCGGGGCGTCGGGCTTGAACTTCGTCACGAGCGCACCGCCGACGGCGGCCAGGGCGATGCCGAGCCAGAACGGCCACTTCACCGCGGCGACGCCGCCCTCGGGCGGGTGTTTCACCATCGAGACCAGCGCGTTCACGATCGGGGCGCCGGCGAAGATGATGCTCATCACGACGGGGATGTACGCGGTTTTCGGATTCGGCGCGGCGCCGAAGGCGAGGAGCACGCCGAAGGCGCCGATCGCGCCCGCGGTGCCCGCGATCAGCGACCATTTCAGGCCTTCGGGCGGATAGGCCCAGAAGTCGATGCGGCCGCCGTTGGCCTTGAGGACGATGATCGGGGCGATCACGGCCACGAGGACGTAGGCGATGCCGACGTAGAGGAAGGCCATGTAACGGCCGTTCACCTTGTCGGCCATCTCGGTCTGGCCGGTGTGAAGGAGGATGCCGTAGACGCCCCACGTCACAACCGTGAGGAGGGCGTAGAGGAGCCAGGCGATGCTGGTGGGTTGGGTATCGGTGGAGGGCATATTATTTTTTTTCGGGAAGGAGACCGGGGGGAGCGACTTGAATCTTGTCGGCCATGAGCGACGGCAACGGCACCGACTTCATGCTCTTGGTCGCAGGATCGAACTCGACGCAGACGATCGTGAGCGCGCCTTGCGCGACGAGCGTCTCGCCTTTGCGGAAAATGAAATCGTACGTGAGCGTCTTCGAGCGCTTTTCGCGCACGATGAGGTGAATCTCAAACTCGTCTTCGCAGCGCAGCGGCGCGCGGTAGTCGCAAGCGGCGTGGACGCGCGGTAGGCCCTTGATGCCGCCTTCCTTGGCGAGCGTGACCGAGAACCCGAGCGAGCGGTAGAACGCGTGCTCGGCCGACTCCATGTAGCGGAAGAAATTCGAGTAATGCACGATGCCCGCCATGTCCGTCTCGCAGAACTCCACCCGGCGGATCAGTTTGAATTCGTAGCTCATCGGGGGTGAGGGGAGCGGATTGCGGCCCAACGATCGACGACATTTTGCAGGTGGCCGGTGATGGCCGCGGCCATGCGGTCCGCGCCGAAGCGTTCCACTACGGCCTGCCGCCCCTTGAGCCCGAGCGCGCGCGCCCGCGTCGGATCCAGTAGCAGGCCTTCGAGGGCGTCGGCCAACGCCGCCGGATCGTCGGGCGCGCAGAGTACGCCGGCACCGGTGGATTCGATCAACTCGGGGAACGGGCCGGAGCGCGGCTGTACGAGCGGCAGGCCGGCGGCCATCGCCTCGAGCAGATAGACGCCGAAGGCTTCGCCGGAGGTGGCGGGCACGGAGAAAACGGAGACGCCGCGGAGGAAATCCTGTTTTTGCGCGCGGCTCAGCTCGGGGAGAAATTCCGCATCGGCCGCGAGTCCGGCGGCCGCGAGCCGGTGGCGCTCGGCGCGCAGAAAACCGGCCGCCGCGGGCGAATCGATGCCGGCGGCGCGGAGTTTCAGGCCGGGCACGCGATTGCGGCGCTTCAGTTCGATGAACGCCGACACCAGCGGGGCGAGACCCTTGAGCTGACTCTGAAAGGCGAGGAACCCGAGCACGGGCGGATGCGGCGGGGTTGCGGCGGGCGTGAAGCCGTCGCGCCGGAGGCCGTTTGGCACCACGACGACGCGCTCCGGCGCGAGCTGCAGGCGCTCGATCATGCGGTCGCCGAAGTAGCGGCTGACGGCGACGAACAAGTCGACGTCGGCCGCGCGCGCGCGGAGCGTCTGCCAGGCCTGCGTGTTGAAGGGCGGGGCGAGGTCGTCGAGGAAGTAGTCCTCGCCCTGCAGCCCGCACACGACGGGCACGCCGAGCGCCGCCTTGATCCGGCGGGCCATGCCGGTGAGCAACGCGTTGGAGAGACAGACGACGTCGGGTTGCGGCTGCGTTTTCAGCCACGCGAGCAGGCGTTCGAGTTCCTTGAGTTGTTCGCCCTCTTCGCCGCGCAGCATCGAGAGGGTGATGCTGCCCACGTCGGAGGCCTTGGTCATGCCCGCCGCCTTGGCGGAGAGCCGCAGTAGCGCGCGGGCGTCGAAGAGCCGGTCGAGCCAGCGCGGCGTGCGCCGGAAGAGCGCGAGCTTCTGCTGCAGGTAGACGTTGATGCCGCCGTAGAAGATCGGCTGCGCGGCGGCCGTGCCCGGTTCGTCGGTCACGAACGGCAGGTACAGCGGCACGAGTGTGACCTCGTGGCCGAGGTCCTGCAGC
>CAIJFT010000050.1 GCA_903820035.1 uncultured Opitutia bacterium | reverse complement strand
GGGCCACCTATCACCACGTGTCGGTCGGTTTGGGAAGAAAGTGAATGAGCGATCAGGACGTGTCGGTCAGTCGAGTCGACCGAGGCGGATGGGACCGAGACAGCAAGGCAGAGGGAGGGTGGCGACGAGCGGCTGGTCGGCTGGGGCGCGCCGACGCAGGCGGTAGCAACGCAGGATTTGGGCCGGTAGTTCGAGCTCGCAACGCAGGAGGCGGTGGGGCCAGTCCGGGTCGGCACGCAAGCGATGGTTGAGCACTTCGATGAAGCCGCGTTCGTTGGTGCGGCGGAGGAAAAAGACCCGGCCGTGGGGTACGGTCCGATAGTCGGGGCGCCAACCCAGCGGAAAGGCGGAGCGAGCCGCGGGCGGTTCGGTGCCGCGCTGCCGGAGTAGTCGCATGTACGCCAGGACGAAGCGGGCGCTGCGCTGTTGCACCTGGGTCAGGGTGCGAAACTCGAAGCGTTGCCAGACCTGGCGTTGCCACAAGCCGTTGAAGTGTTCGATGCCAGCCTGAAAGCCGGATTCGCGCGGCGGAGCGAACACCGGGACGATGCCTAGGCCCAGGCACAACCGCACGATGCGACCCAGCGAGCCGGGCGGGTGACGGGAGCCGTGAAAACGCAGGTCGTTGTCGAACTGGGCATAGGCGGGGCGGCCGTGGTGCTGCCAGTGCTGCAGCAGCTGCGTGGCGATGGAGCGGGCGCTCCAATGGGGCGCCGGCACGGCCAGCCGGCTGTCGTCCCACAGCGCCCGGCCGGTCAGGACATCGAAGGGCCCCGCTTCACCCAACCCGAGGCCCTCGATCAAGTCGAAGCTGTCGAGTTCCGGCGGGGCGGAGGAGTGGGCCGGCAGATACCAGCCGGGCGGTGGTGCGGCGGTCCGCCGCCGGTGCACCCGGTCCATAAAGCCCTGCGCCCGCAGAATCCGATGAATCGTGGCGATGGCCGGCACCGGTGCATGCGGATGGAGCCGGCGGAAGGCCGCCTGCACGACCGGCGCCCCGATGAAGCCCAGATCATCGCGCGCGAGCTGACGGCGCAGGCGGCCCAACGCGGCGCGAGTCGAACGCGGAGTGCGGGTCGGCACATGATGCGGGCGGGAAGAGCGATCGGTCCAGTCCACGTCGTCCAGCCTCTTTGAGCCGGCCCGGGCCAGCCAGAACTGGACGGTCGAGAGGCTAACGCGAAATTGCCGGGCCACCCGTCGCGCGGACCAACCGCTTCGAAAGCTCGCCACCAATTGACGCCGTAAACGCAACGGAAGTTTTTTTCATCCAGGGTTTATAACCGGAAAACGCCGAGAAGGGAACGCAGCGGAGCAGCCCAAGCGCTGCTCCGCTGCGTTCCCTTCTGCGTGGGGGTGACCGACACGTCCTGATCGGTAACCGACCGACACGTGGTGATAGGTGGCCCGTGAGCGCAGGGACGCCGCTCGAGGGCGGAATCGTTGCGCTCACGCGCAGGGCGACCCCGGGCGGGATCTCCGGGTGCAGGTGACGGCACGTGGCATCCGAGGAGGGCGGTTGCGCGTTCCATTACCACGCGTGCCTGCCAAGTCGTCATCGTCTTCCCCCGAACCCTTTCGCCATCTCGTGTTCGTGCTGGGAGACCAGCTCAACGGCGATGCGTCCGCCTTCGATGGTTTTGAGGCGGCCCGTGACGGCGTCGGCCTGGCCGAGGTGGCGGGTGAGTCCGAGCACATCATGTCCACCAAACCGCGCACCGCGCTTTTTCTCGCGGCGATGCGGCACTTCGCCGCCGACCTGCGGGCGCGTGGTCGGATGCTGGACTATGCGTTACTCGATGAACCGGACAACACGCAGACGTTGGGCGGCGAGCTGGAACGCCTCGTCCGGCGGCGCCGCCCCGCGAAGGTGATCATCACGGAGCCGGGTGACTACCGCGTGCGGCGCGAACTCGAAGACACCGCGGGCAGGTTGGGGGTGCCGTTGGAGATCCGGCCCGACCGGCACTTCCTGTGCAGCGGGGAGGAGTTCGCGCGGCACGCGGCGGGGCGGAAGCAGCTCCGCATGGAATATTTCTATCGCGAGCTGCGCCGCCGGCATCGCGTACTGCTCGACGCGGCCGGCGAGCCGGAGGGCGGGCAATGGAACTTCGACCATGACAACCGCGGCAGCTTCGCCCGAGGCGGACCGGAGGGCGTGCCGGCGCCGCTGGCGTTTCCGCCCGACCCTTTGACGGCGGGGGTGATTGCGTTGGTGAATCGCCGCTTCGCGCAACATCCCGGAGACTTGGCGGCCTTCGACTGGCCCGTGACGCGGGGGCAGGCCCTCGAAGCGCTCCGGGATTTTATCGTCCACCGGCTCCCGGAGTTCGGGCGTTTTCAGGATGCGATGTGGACGAACGAGCCCTGGCTCTACCATTCGCGGTTGGCGGCGGCGTTGAACCTGAAGCTGCTCGATCCGCGCGAGGTGATCGCCGCGGCCGAGGCCGCCTATCGCGCGGGCAACGTGCCGCTGGCCGGCGCGGAGGGTTTCATTCGCCAGATCCTGGGGTGGCGCGAGTACGTCCGCGGAATCTATTGGCTGCAGATGCCGGATTATGCGGAGGGCAATGCGCTGGGCGCGAAGGAAGCCTTGCCGGCGTTTTACTGGACCGGGGGCACGGAGATGGCGTGTCTGCGCGATGCGATCGGGCAGACCCTGCGCCTGGGCTATGCGCACCACATCCAACGGCTGATGGTGACGGGACTCTACGCGCTCCTCCTAGGCGTGCGGCCCAAGGAAATCTGCGCGTGGTACCTCGGCGTTTACGTGGATGCGGTGGAGTGGGTCGAGTTGCCCAATACGCACGGCATGTCGCAGTATGCCGATGGCGGCCTGCTGGCGTCGAAGCCCTACATCGCCAGCGGGGCATACATCGAACGCATGGGCAACGCCTGCCGCGGTTGCCGCTTCGATCCCGCCCAGCGGGACGGGGATGCGGCGTGTCCGTTCACCACGCTGTACTGGGATTTCCTCCTGCGGCACGAGCGCCGGTTGGCGGCGAATCCGCGCATGGCGCTGCAGGTGAAAAACGCGGCGCGTCTTTCGCCCCAGGATCGGGCGGCGGTGCAGGCGCGGGCGGGCGCAATCCGGGCAAACGGTGGCTTTCCGCCGCCGCCGGAGGGTGGCCAGCTTGGGTTCGGGCTGGGTTGAATGCCGGGGAGTGGCCCTGCGCCTCAGCGGCCAGCCGCTCGGGTTACGATGATGCGCCGCTCGCTGGCGCTCGCCGCCACGGAAATTGATGACCGGCCACCGATCACCGGCCAGCACCGCCTGTTGCCGGTTGCGTCGCCGGCTGCTTTGCCCTTTTCCCGTGGTCGCTGTTTTCCGCCGTCTTTCCCCCTATGCCCGCCTTCGCCCTGACGATTTTCACCGGAGCTTTCCTGCTCTTCCAAGTACAGCCGCTGATCGGCAAATACATTTTACCCTGGTTCGGCGGCAGCCCCGGCGTGTGGACGACGTGCATGCTCTTCTTCCAGATGCTGCTGCTTGGCGGCTATGCGTATGCCCATGCGACGAGCCGGCATCTGAAGCCGCGCACGCAGGCGCTGCTGCATGTGATCCTGCTGGGGGCGGCGTTGGCCACCCTGCCGATCACGCCCGGTGACCAATGGAAGCCGCAGGGGGCGGGCGATCCCACCTGGCACATCCTTGCCCTTCTCGCCGTCAGCCTCGGGCTGCCTTATCTGGTCCTCGCGGCCACGGGTCCGTTGATGCAGGAATGGTTCCGGCGCACTTCGCCCGGCGTATCTCCGTACCGCTTGTATGCGTTGTCCAACGTCGGCTCACTGCTGGCGCTCGTCAGCTATCCGTTCTACTTCGAAACGCAGTTCACGCGGCAGGCCCAAGCGCAATTTTGGTCGTGGGGCCTTGGTTTCTATGCGCTGTGCGCCGGCTTCTGCGCGTGGCGCGTGTGGCGGACGCCGGTCGCGGGGGTCGCGACGACGGCGTCGTCGGTGGACGCCCCCAAGCCCACGGGCGGTCAGCGGGCGCTTTGGATCGGTCTGCCCGCGTGTGCCTCGATCCTGCTTCTGGCGGTGACGAACAAGATGTGCCAGGACGTGGCGGTCATTCCGTTCCTGTGGGTGGTGCCGCTCGGGCTGTACCTGGTGACGTTCATCATCTCGTTCGACGGTCCCCGCTGGTATTCGCGGTTTTACTACACCCTCGCGCTGCTCGCGGCGCTGATCGCCGCGGGCGTCGCACTGTACGAAGGCGCGGATATGCCGATCGTGCAGCAGGTGGTGATTTACTCGGCGACGTTGTTTATCGGCTGCATGGTCTGCCACGGCGAACTCTACCAATTGAGGCCGCACCCCTCGCGCCTGACCTCCTATTATCTGATGATTTCGGCGGGCGGGGCGGTCGGCGGGCTTTTTGTCGCGTTGGTCGCGCCGTACTTGTTTACCAACTTCTACGAGATCCATCTCAGTCTCGTGCTGACGGCGCTCTTGCTTTTGGCGGTCTCCTGGCGTGATCGGGCGGCGTTGACGCCCCGCCGTTGGGCGGTGCTCGCCGGGCTCCTCGGCGTGGTGGGTGTCTACGGGATCGTGCGCGGAACGGGCCTCGGCGCCGGTTGGTTGCGCTTCCACGGGGGCGAGGCGCAAACTTGGCTGCGGCCGGTCGCAGAGTTTGGGGACAGCTCGCCTTGGCGGTTGTGGGCAGTGGCGGGCGTGGTTGTCGCGGTTGCAGTTATCCTTTTGCGCCGTCGTGCGGCCCCGCGCCACTGGCACGGCCTGAGTTGCACGCTGATGGGAATCGGGGCGGTGGTGCTCGCCGTCGTGCTCGTGGTGCAAGTGCGTGATGCGGCGCGCGGCACGTTGATGAGCGGGCGTAATTTCTACGGGGTGCTCTCGGTGATCGCTTACCGGGAGAATGATCCCGAGTGGCGGTACAACGTCCTCCAGCACGGCCGAATCACCCACGGGTTGCAGTTTGTCGCGCCGGACAAGGCCCCGATGATCACGTCGTACTTCGGACCCAACACCGGACTCGGGTTGGCGCTGCGCCAGTTCCCGCGTCAGGACGGTCAGCGCATCGGCCTGCTCGGCCTCGGGGTCGGCTCGATCGCCGCCTACGGCAAACCCGGCGACACCCTGCGCATCTACGAAATCAACCCGCAGGTGAAGGAGATCGCCGAGAGCACCTTCACCTATCTCAAGCTCTGTCAGGCGAAGGTGGAACTGGTGATGGGCGACGGCCGGCTCTCGATGGAAAACGAGCCGCCGCAGAATTTCGATTTTCTGATCATGGACGCGTTCAGCAGCGATGCCGTGCCCGTGCACCTGCTGACGAAGGAGGCGTTTGCGATCTACCAGCGCCACCTCAAGCCCGACGGCGCGATTCTGGTGAACATTTCCAATCGCTACCTCGATCTGCGGCCGGTGGTGGAAAACGCCGCGCAGGCGTTCGGCTACCGCACGCTCCACATCAGTCACGACGAGGGTACCGACGAAAACGAGGACGGCGGGTGGTGGCTCTACGGTTCGACCTGGATGATCGTGACCAAGAACGACACCTTCCTGAACCGGGCCGCGCTGAAGCAGGCGGCAAGTCCGGCCGAGACGAAACCGAACACGATTCCGCTTTGGACCGACGACTACGCCAGCATGTTCAAGATCCTGCAGTAGGGGGCGCGGGCCGGCGCG
>CAIJFT010000049.1 GCA_903820035.1 uncultured Opitutia bacterium | reverse complement strand
CCGGGCGGGCCGACATCAAGCATGGCCCGATAGAGACCTCGCGCCCCACCGCTACGGCAACGCGATGAAACGCCGCGCGTCGTTCCACTGCGCCGCCGCAAACTCCTGCGCCATGTCGACCAGCACGCGCTGCTTTTCATTCACGCGGAGGCCACAACGCACCAGCGCGCGCCGGGCCGGACCACGGGCGATCCGGATCGCAGGCGCAAAACCGGTCTTCCCCGTTGACCCTCCGGGCTGGCGGTGGCACTTCTCCCCCTGCATGAACCCCCGCCGCGTTACCCTCCCCGCGTTGGCCGCCTGCCTGCTCCTTTCCGGCTGCGCCACGACCGACACCGAGATGACCCAAAAGGAAAAGGACAAGCTCGCCCGCGATATGGCGCGTGAAGAGCAGAAGCAGTCCCAAGCCCAGGCAAAACAGATGCGCGACGCCACGCAGGGCACGAAGAACCGCGCGCTGCGCTGAACCCAGTTCCGGTCGCCGGCCCGCCCCATCGCGCGGCCGCTTTCCTCCGCCGCACCCGGCCGCCCACCCTTTAACTCCGACCACCCCGCATGTCCTCCCTGACCCGCCTCCTCTTCGCCGGCCTCCTCCTTGTTTCGGCCGCGCTCGCCGCCGTCCCGAAGCCGCCCAATATCCTCTTCCTCCTCACGGACGACCAGGGCTACGGCGACATTTCCGCCCACGGCAATCCGGTGCTCAAGACGCCGGCCATCGATGCCCTGCGCGCCCAAAGCGTGCGGTTCAGCGACTTTCACGTCAGCCCGACCTGCGCCCCGACACGCAGTGCGCTCTTCACCGGCCGCCATGAGTTCAAGAACGGCATCACGCACACGATCTACGAGCGCGAACGCCTCACCCTCAACGCCACCACGCTGGCCGAGGTTCTCAAGGGCGCCGGCTACACCACGGGCATCTTCGGCAAGTGGCACCTCGGCGACGAGGACGCCTACCAGCCGGGCCGGCGCGGCTTTGACGAAGTCTATATCCATGGCGGCGGCGGCATCGGCCAGACGTATCCGGGATCTTGTGGCGACGCGCCCAACAACACCTATTTCAACCCCACCCTGCGGCACAACGGCACCTTCGAGAAAACCAACGGGTACTGCACCGACCTCTTCTACGCCCAGGCGACCAGGTGGATCGCCAGCGTAAAGGACAGCGGCGCACCCTTTTTCGCCTACATCCCCACCAACGCCCCGCATGCGCCCTACCACGCCAAGCCGGAAGACGCCGCGCTCTACCGCGACAAGACGCCCGACGAGCAGGTCGCGAACTTCTTCGGGATGCTGCACAACATCGACCAAAACATCGCCAAGCTCCTCGCGCAGCTCGATGCCTGGGGCCTCGGGCGGGACACGCTCGTCGTGTTCATGAACGACAATGGCGGCACCGCCGGCACCAAGGTATTCAACGCCGGCATGCGGGCCCAAAAGGGGACGCCTTGGATCGGCGGCACGCGCGCCGCGTCATTCTGGCGCTGGCCGGCGCGATTCAAGCCGGCCGACGTCCCGGGCCTGGCCGCCCACATCGACTTTTTCCCCACGTTGGCCGACATCGTCGGCGTAAAGCTCAACGCCAAACTGCAAGCCCAAGTGGAGGGTCGCAGCTTGCTGCCTCTCCTCGACGATCCCACCGCCCCCTGGACCGACCGCACGCTCGTCACGCACGTCGGCCGCTGGCCGAAGAACGGCGAACCCGGCCCTTTCAAATTCAAGAACTGCGCCGTGCGGGAGCCGCGCTGGCACCTGGTCTCGATCGACGGCGGCGCGCAAGCGGCATGGCAGTTGTTCGATGTGTCCCGCGACCCGGGCGAGCAAACCAATGTCGCCGCCGCCCACCCCGAGGTGGTCCAGCGCATGTCGGCCTACTACGAAGGCTGGTGGACGTCGGTGCAGCCGATGCTGGTGAACGAGAAAGTCACCGGCCCGCGGCTGAATCCTTTCGCCGCCGCCTATTGGAAACAGTTCGGCGGCGAACCGACGCCGGAGCAGTTGCGGACCATGGATCCGACCCGCGATCCGCTCGCCGAGCAGGAGCGGAAAGCCAAGAAGAAGAAACAAGGCTAACCGCTTCCCTCCACGGTGGACGGCGATCAGCCCTGGGCGCGCGGTTCCCGGATCAGGTCAAATCACTGCCCGCGCCCTTCAGCGCCCGGGGACTCCGTCCCTCCCGCCACCCGCCGCGATCCGGCATCCTTTCCCGACCTCCCGCATCAGCGATCATCTCACCCCGCGTATGAAATCCACCGTCCTGCTTTTTGCCCTCGTTATCGCCCTCTGTCCGGGCCCGACATGGGGCGCACAGGCGTTCAAGTATCCGCCGCAAATGGAAGGTGCGCGGGCCGAGGTTTACAAAGAGGTCGGTGGTGAAAAACTAAAACTCTACCTCTTTGAGCCCGCCGCGGGCGCAAAGACCAACCGGCCCGCCATCGTCTTCTTTTTCGGCGGCGGCTGGACCAACGGGTCGCCTTCGCAGTTTGAAAAGCAGTGCCGTTATCTCGCGGCCCGCGGCTTCGTCGCCATCACGGCCGACTACCGCGTGGGTTCCCGGCAGCAGGTAAAACCGACCGCCTGTGTCGCCGACGCAAAGTCCGCGTTGCGTTGGGTGCGCGCCAACGCCGCACGCCTCGGCCTCGACCCGCAGCGTATCGCTGCCGGCGGCGGCTCCGCCGGCGGTCATCTGGCCGCCGCCGTCGCGACGCTCACCGACTTCGATGAGCCGGGCGAAGACCGGCAGATCAGCTGCCGCCCGAACGCGTGCGTCCTGTTTAATCCGGCGCTGGTCTTGGCCCCCCTCTCCGGCCTCGACCTCAAGTCCAGCGGCGAACGCACTTCCGCCGAGCGCTTCGGCACCGCGCCCGAAAAAATCTCCCCCGCCCACCACGTGACCTCCGGCACGGCGCCGACCCTCCTCTTACACGGGAAGGCCGACACGACGGTACCGTTCGCCACTGCCGAGGCCTACAGCCGCGTCATGCGGGCCGCCGGCAACCGCTGCGATCTCGTCGGCTACGAGGGCCAGGGTCATGGCTTTTTCAACGCCAACCGCGCCGGCGGCAAGTACGCCGAAACCGTCGCCGCCATGGATCAATTCTTCGTGTCCCTCGGCTGGCTGAAGCCGGAAGTGAACGACCGCCGGTGATCCGCTGTTCAACCTGCGCCAGTCCATTTGCGGATCGAATCCCGCCGCGCGAGGCCCAACCTCTCAACCTACCCGCCGCTCCAGTGTGTCGCCAGCGCCGACCGTTGCGGCCCACTATTCACTGCTGACTGCCTCCCGATTACCGACCTCTGATTATCGATCACCGACTACCCCATGCCACTCTCCCGTTTCACCCTCACGTTTCTCCTCGCCCTCGCCGGCACCGGCCTCGCGGCCGCGACCGCCCGGCCCAACATCCTCTTCCTGTTCGCCGACGACCAGCGCGCTGACACCATCGCGGCGCACGGCAATACGCACATCAAGACGCCGAACATCGACCAGCTGGTCCACACGGGCTTCAGCTTCCGGCGCAATTACACCTTCGGCTCGAACAGCGGCGCCGTCTGCGTGCCGAGCCGCGCGATGCTGATGACCGGCCGCCCGTGGCTGCACATCAACACCAACACCCTCGAGGGCGAGGTCCTGATGCCCGAGCACTTCGGCAAAAACGGCTACACCACCTTCGGCACCGGCAAGTGGCACAACGGCCAGATCTCCTGGCTCCGCGCCTTCCAACAGGGCGAGGCCGTGATGTTCGGCGGCATGGCCAACCACCTCAAAGTCCCGCTCCGTGACCGCGGGCCCGACGGCAAACTCACCGAGGTCCGCATCGGCGAGAAGTTCTCCACCGAATTGTTCGCCGACGCCGCGATCCGTTTCCTGGAAAAGCAGGACGGCGCCAAGCCCTTCTTCCTCTACACCGCATTCACCGTGCCGCACGACCCGCGGCAACCGCCGCCGGGCTACGCGGCCGACTACGCGAACCGCCCGCCGCTGCCGAAGAACTTTCTCCCGCAACTGCCGTTCGACAACGGCGCGATGAGCGGCGGTCGCGACGAAAACCTCGGCGCCTGGCCGCGCACCCCCGACATGATCCGCGACCAGCTCGCGGAATACTACGCGATGATCCAGCATCTCGACGCGCAGATCGGGCGCATCATCGCGGCGCTGAAAAAGTCCGGCCAGTTCGAGAACACCATCATCGTCTACGCCGCCGACAACGGCCTTGCCCTCGGGAGCCATGGTCTGCTCGGCAAACAAAGCGCCTTCGAGCACAGCATGCGGGTGCCGCTGATCTTCTCCGGCCCCGGCGTCCCGCGCGACCAGGCGTCACAGGCGTTCACCTACCACTTCGACATCTTCCCCACCCTGTGCGAACTCGCCGGCCTCACCCCGCCCGCGAAAGTGTTCGGCGAAAGCCTGCGCGCGATCTGGTCGGGCCAGCGCACGAAGCTCCGCGACACGGTTTTCCTCCCCTACATCCAGGTGCAGCGCGCCATCCGCGACGAACGCTGGAAACTCATCTGTTACCCGAAGATCGGCTTCAGCCAGCTCTTCGACCTCCAGCAGGATCCCGACGAAAGGCAAAGCGTGTACGACGACCCGGCCAACGCCGCCCACATCACGCGACTGCTCGGCCTCATGAAAGCGTGGCAGGAAAAAGTCGGTGACACGCTCCCGCTCAACCCCACGAGCAAGCCGCCCGTGAAGCCCGACCTCACCGGCCAGAAACGCGTTCCCGACCAATGGCAGCCGGAGTGGATCGTGAAGAAGTATTTCTGACCCGCTGGGGCCCGATGTCCTCATCGGGCCTTTTCGATCCCGACGACCGTTGCCCCCGCACCCTCCCTTTCAACCCGCCCGATGCGACATCGGGCCCCACCCCATGCGCTCCCTCCCCCGCCGTGATTTCCTCCACCACTCCCTCGTCGCGGGCGCGCTCGCGTTCACGCCGAGGCTGATCGCGCAGACGGCGCAGCGCGAGACAACCTCCCCGCGCGGGCTGCACATCGCGCCGTTCCGCTTCGACGTCACCCCGCCCAAGGGCCACGGCTGTTGCGGCGGCTGGATCAAACCCGTCACCGACGTCGACGACCCGCTCGAGGCCATCGGCTACGTACTTCTTGGCGCGGGCGATCCCCTCGTTTTTTGCACGGTCGATTGGACCGGCCTGCTCAACACCGCGCACCTCGAATGGCGCACCGCCCTCGCCCAAGGGGCCGGCACGACGCCCGACCGCGTCGCGGTCCACTGCGTCCACCAGCACAACGCCCCGCTGGTGTGCCCCGACGCGCAACGCCTGCTCTCCCCGCAGACGGATCTGCCAAAAACCTTCGAATCCGATTTCTTCCGCACCTGCCTCGACCGCGGCCGCGCCGCCGTGTCGGCCGCGGTGCCCAAGGCGATGCCGGTGACCCACATCGCCCGCGGCGAGGCGCCGGTGATCGAAGTGGCCGCCAACCGCCGGGTTTCCCGCGGCGCGAACGGCCGGATTCTCGCGATGCGCGGCAGCTCCTGCAAGGACCCCGCCCTGATCGCGCTACCCGAGGGCCTGATCGATCCTCAGCTGCGCACAATCGCCTGGTATGCCGGAGAGAAGAAGGTCGTGTCCTGCCACTACTACGCGACGCATCCGATGAGTTACTACGGCGACGGCCGGGTAACAGCCGACTTCTGCGGGCTCGCCCGGCGCCGGCGCGAGCAAGACGAGCCGGGGTGCACGCACCTATATTTCACCGGGTGCGCCGGCAACATCGCCGCGGGCCGTTACAACGACGGCACCCCCGCGGCCCGCGTGCGGCTGACACGGCGCATCTACGACGGCATCGTGGCGTCCGAGGCGAAACTCCGCCGCGAACCGATCGGACGCTTTGAGTGGCGCACGCAACAATTCGTACCCGCGCCGAACCCCGCGATCGTCATCGATGCACTCGAAGAACTGATCACGAAGCGCAAGGACGCACCCGTGCTGCGCATGCGCCCCGCCTTCAAATTATCCTTCATCCAACGCTGCCAGCGGGGACAGCCCTTTGTCCTCGGCGCGCTGCACGTAAACGATGTCGCCTCGCTCTACCTGCCGGCCGAACCGTTCATCGAGTACCAGCTCCGCGCCCACCAGATCGCCGGCCGGCCGGTCGCGGTGGCCGCGTACGGCGACGCCGGCCCGTGGTACATCCCGACCCAGCCCGAGTTTCCGTCCGGCGGCTACGAAGTGGAGCATGCGTTCGCCCGCCCCGAGACCGACGACGCATTGACGCAGGCGCTGACGGCGCTGCTGGCGTAGGCGGAACCGGGTCTGCCAAGGAGGCAACCAAGGGCACGGAGGGCGCGGACCGCCCCTTGCCTGGTAGCCGCGGGCGCCAGCGAGTGGACGAAGCAGCGCTCGCTCTGGCGTCGCCAGAAATGGGGTCGTCGCTTTGGCGCGCCGCGACCGCGTGGCCTTCAAGCGTGACCATGTTTTCGCCTCCGGCTCGAGCGGGGCGACAGCAATTAGGGAACCGCTCTGGCGCTCGCGGCCGCCGTGAAGTCCGGATGCAACGTGCAGTTGGTTTCAATTGCCGAGCGGGCCCCACCGGTTTTGCTCACGGCGTGTCTTCCTTGCCTTCGTCCGACCTTGCCTCCCCCGCCGCCCGCTTGGTGCGCCAGATCGAGTTCATCGCCGAGTGCGACCGGTTGAAGGAGGTCTTCCGGCAGACCATCAACACCGCGAGCCGCCGCGCTGAAAACGACGCCGAACACTCGTGGCACCTGTGCCTCTGCGTGATCGTCCTGGCGGAACACGCCAACGCCAAGCACCTCGACGTGCTGCGCGTCCTGCAGCTGCTGATCGTGCACGACCTCGTGGAAATCGATGCCGGCGACACCTTCGCCTACGACGTCGCCGCGATGGCCAACCAACACGAGCGCGAGGCGGTCGCCGCCGACCGAATTTTCGGGCTGCTGCCACCGGATCAGACCACGCAATTTCGCGCCCTATGGGATGAATTCGAAGCCAAGGAAACCCCCGAGGCCAAGTTCGCGACCGCCGTCGACCGTTTCCAGCCGATGCTGCTCAACTGCCGGACCCAGGGCGAGGCCTGGGGCCGCCACGGCATCACGCATGACCGCGTCGTCGCCCGCAACCGCCACATCGCCGAGGGCTGCACCGAGCTGTGGCGCTACGCCGAGGAAATGCTCCAGGGCATCGTCGACGCGGGGCATTTGCCGAAGGGGCCTAAGCCAGTTGGAGGTTGAAGGTTGAACGTTGAAAAACCGGAGCCCCGCGGGGTTCCCCGCCGACTCCTCGCCCGGTAAGCCCACTCCTCCCGCCATGCCGACCGGCCGCGCGGTCGGACTGTCCAGCATATCCCGCGCATCTTCACCCCGCGCCGTACGTCGGGCGGCTCACTCCCTCTTCATGCCGAACCCCCTCCGTTTCCTAGCGACGCTGGCCCTGCTCGGGCTGTCCGCGTTCGCCGCCGAATCCACCGCCCCGCTGCCCGCCGACTGGATCGATCCCCAGACCGGCCACCGCGTCATCCGCCTCTCGCCCGACACCGGCGGAAGTTCGCTGTATTTCCACCAACGCAGCTACACCCCCGAAGGTGACAAATTGGTGATCCGGACGCGCGAGGGCCTCGTCGCCGTCGACTTGAAAACGCTGGGCGTTTCCCCGCCGGCGCAGGAACTCATCCTCGCCAACGCGGCCCCGATCGCGACCGCGTGGCGCACCCGCGAGGCGTATTTCTTTTCCCGTGACGAGAACGCGCTGAAGGCGGTCCACCTCGACTCCAAGGCGGTTCGACTCGTCGTGAAACTCCCGCCGCAGGTCCGCGGCGGGCAGTTCGCGCTGAACTGCGACGAGTCGATCCTCGTCGCGATCGGCCCGGACCCCGACGGCAAAACCATCCCGCGCCAACCGCCGGTCGCCGGCCGCGGCGGCACGCTTGAGGCCCAGTGGGCCGCGGGCACGCCGAAGATGATTTTCACGGTTAACGTGAAGACCGGCGAAATGAAGGTCATCCACCGCGAGAACGATTGGACGAACCACCTGCAGTGCTCCCCAACCGACCCGCAGCAGATCCTGTTCTGTCACGAGGGCCCCTGGCACTTCAACGACCGCACATGGACCGTGCGTGCCGACGGCGGACCCGCCCGGCTGTTGCACGAGCGCACCATGAACATGGAGATCGAGGGTCACGAGTTCTTCGGCCCCGACGGCAAGACGGTCTGGTACGACCTGCAGACCCCGCGCAGCACCGTGTTCTGGCTCGCCAACGTCAACCTCGAGACGGGCGCCCGCACCTGGTACAACCTCAAACGCGAAGAGTGGTCGGTGCATTACAACGTTTCCCCCGACGGCAAACTGTTCGCCGGCGACGGCGGCGGCCGCGGCAGCGTCGCCGCCCAGTCCCCCGACGGCGAAACCCTCACTCCGCCGGGCAACGGGCAGTGGATGTACCTCTTCCGTCCGGTGAGGGTGCGCGGAAGTTCGTACCGCGACCAAAAGCCTCTCATCGACATCGGCTACCTGAAGTCCGAACGCCTCGTCGACATGTCGCAACACGACTACAGCAAGGACCGCGGCGTCGAACCCAACCTCACGTTCACGCCCGACGGCAAGTGGCTCGTCTTCAGCGGCAACTTCCACAGCCCGCGCACCGGCGGCAAAGCCGTCACCCACACCTACGCCGTCGAGATTGCGCCGGCCAGGAAATGAGCGGGCCGTGTCACCTCCACCCCGCCCTCCATCCCCCTCCTGTTCTCCGAATCCCCCATGAAAACCAGCACTTGCCTCACCACCCTGTTCGCCCTTGCCACCTCTCTTTACGCCGGACCGGCCGATGACGTCGTCGCCGCGGTGAAGAAAATCGCCGACGCACCCAACTACAGTTGGACGACGACGACGGAAATCGCCGATTCGCAGTTCCCCGCGATGCCGTCAGAAGGCGCCGCGGAAAAACTCGGATTCTCGATCGTAACCCGATCTTTCAATGGCAACACCTCCCAGACTGTGCGCAAGGGCGAGGAGGTCGTCATGCAAAACCGCGATGGCGACTGGGTCACGATGGAGGAAATGCGCGCCCAATTCGGCGGCGGCAACCGGGGCGGCGGCCAGGGCGCCCAAGGTGGGCAGGGCGGCCAAGGCGGCGGCAACCGAGGCGGGGGCCGTGGCTTCGGCGGCGGTATGTTCGGCGGCGGCGGCGTACTCCCGGCCGCGACGGCCGCAAATTTCGCCACCAAGCTGAAGAACCTCAAGGTCGACGGTGACACGATCGTCGGCACCGCCAGCGGTGACGAAGCCTCCGCTCTGCTCGCGATGCCCGGTGGCCGCGGCGGTCAGGGTCAGGGCCCGCGTTACTCACTCGTCGAGGTGAAATTCTGGGTGAAGTCCGGCGCGCTCGTGAAGTACACCGTCCACTCCGTCGGCAAGTTCAGCACGCCCGACGGCGAAGAGCGCGAGATGGACAGCACCACGACGACGGAAATCAAGAACGTCGGCTCAACCAAGGTCGAAGTCCCCGAAGGCGCGAAGAAGAAGTTCAAGTCGTAAGGCAACAGGCTACAGCAATTCCGATCATGGCGTAGCCGCGTTGGAGCGCCGCGACCACGTGGTCCTCATGCGTCGCCGCGTTTTCGCCTCCGGCTCAAACGCGGCGGCCCGAATACTCAATCTGCTCAAGGTGGGACCCGATGTCCTCATCGGGTCCCTTCCGTTTCGATCCTCGCCTCCGTTCCAACCCAATCAGGAGATCGCGCCCCACCCATCATGAAACTCACCAAAATCCTCCTCACCCTCCTCGCCGCCGGCCGTCTGCTCGCGGCCGATCCGACCGTGGTGCCGCTCTGGCCCGCCGGCGCACCGGGCTCGGAGGCCCGCAGGAACGAGCCCGAGAAAGTCGTCGGCAGCAACGTCTCCAACATCCACCAGCCCACGCTGACCGTCTACCTGCCGGCGAAGGAACTGGCCACGGGCTGCGCGGTCATCGTCGCCCCCGGGGGCGGCCATGCGCGGCTCGCGATTCAACACGAGGGATATAACGTCGCCCAATGGCTCGCCGACCACGGGATCGCCGCCTTCGTGCTGAAGTATCGACTCGGCAAGGACGACGCCAACCCCGCCAACACGCCGCAACCGTACGCGTGGGACGTCCAGGGTCTGGCCGACACCCAGCGCGCCCTTCGGCTCGTGCGCGCCCGCGCCACCGAGTGGCACGTCAATCCCGCCGCCGTCGGCGTCATCGGGTTTTCCGCCGGCGGTGAAGTCGCCTTTCTGTCTGCCATGCGGGCCGAGCCCGGCCTGCCTGACGCGACCGACCCGATCGACCGCCTGAGTGCGCGGCCTGATTTTCAAGGGCTGATTTACCCCGGCAAGTCGGGCCTGATCCAACCGGTGAAAGGCGCGCCGCCCGTGTTCCTCGCCGCGGGCTACAACGACCGGCCCGACATTTCCGAGGGCCTTGCCAAAGTTTACCTGCTGTTCAAGGCGGCCGGCGTGCCCGCGGAACTCCACCTCTACGCGGGCGCCGGCCACGGCTTCGGCATTCGCGCCACCGACAAGACACCCGCAGGGGCCTGGCCCGTACGTTTTCAAGAGTGGCTCGCGGACCGGAAATTCCTCACACTGCCCGCCAAGTAGCAGGCCGCCCGGGAGGCGGCGCGCTCCCGAACCACCATGCCGTCCATCCTGCGCTCGCCCCGTTGTCTCGTCCCGTTGTGGTGGGCCGTCGCCGCCTTCGGCGCACCGGAGCACCTTCTGCGCTATGACCATCCCGCGGAAAAATGGGTCGAAGCCCTGCCGGTCGGCAACGGCCGGCTCGGCGCCATGGTCTTCGGCGGTACACTGACCGAGAAGCTGGCCTTGAACGAAGCCACCCTGTGGTCCGGCGGGCCCAAGGAATGGAATAATCCCGGGGCAAAGGCCGTGCTACCCAAGGTGCGCGAGGCCATCTTCGCCGGCCGCTACCGCGAAGCCGAGGCCCTCTGCAAACAAATGCAGGGGCCGTACAACCAGTCGTATCAGCCGCTCGGGCACATCGAATTCACCCTCGGCGGCGACGGCGCCGTGACCCATTACGAGCGCACGCTCGACCTCGATCGCGCGGTCGCCACCACGCGGTACACGCGCGACGGCGTCACGTTCACGCGCGAGGTCTTCGCGAGCCTACCCGACCAGGTGATCATCGTCCGCTTCACCGCTGACCGGCCGCAAAGCCTCTCGTTCACCGCCCGGATGGACACGCCCCTGCAGCACACCACGCGCGAGGAACCCGGCGACACCCTCGTGTTGCACGGCAAGGCCCCGTCGCACGTCGACCCGAACTACCTGCGCGACGGCACCACCCCGGTGCGGTACGAGGAGGGCGAAGGCGCGGAAGGGATGTCCTTCGACGTCCGCGCGCGCGCCGTGGCGCAGGGTGGCACCGTCTCCCGCGAGGGGGCCGTGCTCCGGGTGAGCAAGGCGGACCACGTGACCCTTTTTATCTCGGCCGCGACGAGCTTCAACGGCTTCGATCAATCACCCGCCCGCCACGGGCTTGATCCCGTCGCGATCGCTCGCCGCCACCTGGAGGCCGCGCAGCGCAAATCCACCGCGGATCTGCTCGCCCGCCACGTCGCCGACCACCAGCGGCTCTACCGGCGCGTGGTGCTGGACCTCGGGGCTGCACCCGGCACGGACGCGTTGACGACGGAGGGACGTCTCGCGCGCTTCGCCCAGGGTATCGCCGATCCCGGATTGTCGACGTTGTTGTTCAACTTCGGCCGCTATCTGTTGATCGCCAGCTCCCGGCCCGGCGGCCAGCCGGCCAACCTGCAGGGCATCTGGAACGAGTCGATGCGTCCGCCCTGGAGCAGCAACTATACGATCAACATCAACACCCAGATGAACTACTGGCCCGCCGAGGTGGCCAACCTCGCCGAGTGCCACGAACCGCTCTTTGCCTTTATCCGCGAACTCGCGGTCAACGGCCGGAAAACCGCTACGGTCAACTACGGCGCCCGCGGCTGGGTTTCGCACCATAACGCGGACCTCTGGCGCCAATCCGCCCCGGTCGGCAATTACGGCCAAGGCGATCCCGTCTGGGCCAACTTTGCCACCAGCGCGCCCTGGCTTTGCCGGCACCTGTGGGAGCACTACGCCTTCGGCGGCGACAAGACTTTCCTCCGCGAGACGGCCTGGCCTTTGATGAGAGGGGCCGCGGAGTTCTGCCTCGACTGGCTGGTCGACGACGGCCACGGCCGCCTCGTCACCGCCCCGTCGGCGTCGCCGGAACTTGGATTCATCGCCCCCGACGGCAAGCGCGCGACGGTGAGCATGGCCACCTCGATGGACATGCAGATCATCTGGGACCACTTCACCAACACGATCGCGGCCGCGCGGGAGCTGGGGATCGAACCTGCCTTCACGGCCCAGCTCGAAGCCGCGCGGGCCAAACTCTATCCGGCCAAAATCGGTCAACGCGGCAACCTCCAGGAATGGTTCGAGGACTTCACCGAGACGGAGGTCCACCACCGCCACGTGTCGCACCTGTTCGGCGTTTATCCGGGCCGGCAACTCACCCCGGCGACGCCGGAGCTGTTCGCCGCCGCCCGCCGCGCGCTCGAAATCCGCGGCGACGACGGCACAGGCTGGTCGCTGGGCTGGAAGATCAACTTCTGGGCGCGCTTCGGCGACGGCGACCACGCCCACCTGCTGGTCCGGCGCCTCCTCCGCCCCGTCGGCGCCAAGGTCGACGGCATCCAGATGAGCGGCGGCGGCGGCGTGTACCCGAATCTCTTTGACGCCCACCCGCCCTTCCAGATCGACGGCAACTTCGCGTTCACCGCCGGCGTGAGCGAGATGCTCCTGCAGAGCCATCTCGGGGAGATTCACCTCCTGCCCGCCCTGCCCCACGCTTGGCTCGACGGCAGCGTCACCGGCCTGCGCGCCCGCGGCGGCGTCGAAGTCGACCTCACGTGGAAGGGCGGCAAACTGCAGCACTTCGGCCTGCGCTCCACGACGGCGCAGACGGTGCAGGTGCGCTACGGCGACTCCGTGAAGGCAGTGACGCTCACGCCCGGCAAAAACGTCGAGACGGCGGTTGGAAACTGAGTAGCGCAGGCTTCCCGCCCGACTGAAAATTTAATCGGAGACCGCAACCGGCGGGCTGAAAGCCTGCAGTACCTCCGTGCCCGCGGAATAGCTTAACCTCGCTTGTCAGCCCGCGTCTACCTTGCCACCTTTCCCTCCTTGAAAAACCCCGTTCACGTCCTGTTCTGCGTGGTGTTTCTCGGTTTCGCCGTGGCCCGCGGCGCGCCCGACGCCGAGCCGACCGCGGCGCCCTTCACCGCCCAGGAAATCGCCCAAGGATTCCGCGAACACGTCATCGTAGCCCGCCCCCTCCCCGGCCGCCGCGCGATCGCCGCGGCCGAGGAGGCCCGCGAGGGCGTCCGCGTGCGGGAAACCTTCGCCCGTTTCGGCGAACTGCGCGTCATCGACCTCGACGCCACCGACACCGCCGGTGCGGCCATCACGCGCCTGCAGGCCACCGGCCGCTACGAATTCGTCGAGCCGGATTTTCTGCGTCAGCTCGCCGTCGAGCCCAACGATCCGCAGTTCACCAACGGCGCACTCTGGGCCATGAAAAACACCGGTCAGTCCGGCGGCGTCGCCGGCGCCGACATCAAGGCCACCGCCGCCTGGGACCTCGTGCACGACGCTCCGACGGTCATCGTCGCGGTGGTCGACACCGGCGTAAACCTCAACCATCAGGACATCGCCGGCAACCTCTGGCGCAACCCGTCACCAACCTTTGGCGACATCAACGGCGCGCGGTACCTCAACGGCCAGCAAACCGGCACCCCCACCGACGACGCTGGTCACGGCACCCACGTTGCCGGCACGATCGGTGCGATCGGCGACAACAACCTCGCCGTCACGGGCGTCGCGTGGAAGGTCCAGATCATGCCGGTCAAGGTCTTCCCCGCCACCGGCAGCGGCTCGACCACCGACATCGCTCGCGGCGTAAACTACGCGATCAGCCACGGCGCCCACATCATCAACGCCAGTTACGGCGCGCTCGGCAGCACGGGCTTCTCCAACACCGAACTCGCGGCCATCACCGCCGCGCGCGACGCCGGCATCATCTTTGTCGCCGCCGCGGGCAACGATGCCTCCAACATGGATGTGTCGCGCTTCTACCCCGCCAGCCACGCCCTCGACAACATCGTCACGGTCGGCAACTCGACCCGGCGCGACGAACTCTCCACCTCCTCCAACTACGGCTCCGCCGTCGACCTCTTCGCCCCCGGTTCCGAAATCGTCTCGCTCAACTACGCCAACACCACCGGCACCACCACCCTCAGCGGGACCTCGATGGCCGCGCCCCACGTCACCGGCGCGCTCGCCCTGCTGAAGGCGCGTTTCCCGAACGACAACTACCGCCAGCTCATCAACCGGCTCCTCCGCGGCGTCGACGTCGGCGGACGTTTCCTCGGTAAGGCCCAGACCGGCGGGCGGCTCAATCTCCTCGGCGCGTTGACGACCACGACAAACCGGCCCTTCAACGACGACTTCGCCGGCCGGCCCTCGTTCACGAGCGCCAATTTGCGTCTCCGCGCCAGCAATGCCGGTGGCACCGCCGAACCGGGCGAACCTGGCCACGCGGGTGCGCCGGCGGCCAATTCGATCTGGTGGGAATGGACCGCCCCCACCTCCGGCGCCGTCACCCTGTCCACGAGCGGCAGTAACTATGACACCTTACTGGCCGTGTACACCGGCACCACCCTGGGGGCGTTGACCCCCGTCGCGGCCAACGACAACGACGGCGGCAACCCCACGAGCCGGCTGACGTTTCCCGCGGTGGCCGGCACGACGTATCAGATCGCCGTGGACGGCCGCAACGGGGCCAACGGGCTGACGATGCTGAACCTCGGCACCACGCCCGCCAACGACAACTTCGCCGCCCCGGTCGCCCTGAACGGCGAAAGCACCCAACTCACGGCCACCAACGCGAACTGCAGCCGCGAAACGGGGGAGCCTCGGATCGGGGCCTTCGCCGGCGGCACCTCACTCTGGTACCGCTGGACCGCCCCCCGCACCGGCCGCTTCCAGGTTGCCGCCGTCAGCAACGACTTCGACCCGATCCTCACCGTCTACACCGGTCAGACCCTCGCCACCCTCACCGCCATCGACCCCGCCCTGAACGTGTCCGCCAACGACAAGTCGAACGGCGCCGTGTGGACCATCAACGCCATCGGCGGCGTGTCCTACCTGATCACCGTCGACGCCAAGAGCGCGAGCACCTCCGGTCAATTCACCCTCTCGCTCACCGACTCGCTGTGGCAGACGCAGGTCGGCGACGCCGTCACCGGCGGCCCGGCCATCGCGCGCGATGGCTCCGTTTACTTCGGCGGTATCGACCGCTCCCTCTACGCCCTCGACGCCACCGGCGCCGTCAAATGGTCCTTTGCCACCGGCGGGCTGATCGACACCTGTTCGCCCGCCGTGGCGGACGACGGCTCGGTCTACGTCGGCTCCAATGACGGCACGTTCTACGCCTTCACGGCCGACGGAACCCCCAAGTGGACCCGCGCCTTCGGCACCACCGCGCCGGTCTCGAACAGCCCCGCCCTCGCAGCCGACGGCACCATCTACGTCAAGGCCGGCAACGGTTTCCTCTACGCCTTGAACCCCGCGGACGGCGCCATCAAGTGGCGGTTCAACGTCAACGCCACCACGTCGTACGCCAGCCCCTCGGTGGCCCCGGACGGCACCATCTACCAGGGCTCCGAGGACAAGAAACTCTACGCGCTCAATCCGGACGGCACGCTCAAGTGGACGTACACCGCCGATAACGACATCTACACCGTCGCCGCGATCGACACCGCGGGAAACCTCTACTTCGGCGTGCTGAACTCCGGAAAATTATTCTCTGTCACCGCCAACGGCACCCTGCGCTGGACCTACAGCGGAGCGAGCATCGGCTCAAGTTCCTCGCCCGCACTCAGCCCCGACGGCGCGACTGTCTACTTCGGAGGCTACGACTCGAAACTTCACGCGGTGAATGCAACCGACGGTTCCGCCCGCTGGACGTACAATCTGGGCTCCGAAGTGCGCGCGAGTTCACCCGCGGTCGACAGCAACGGCGTGATCTACCTCGGCTGTTACGACAACCGGATCTACGCCATCAACGCCGCCGGCTCGCTCAAGCGGACCTACGACGTCGGCAATTGGGTGCGCTCGAGTCCCGCCATCTCCGGCACCACCCTCTACGTCGGCTCCAACGACCACAAGGTGTACGCCTTCGACCTCGGCGCCGGCCCCGCCACCGGGCCCTGGCCCCAATACCGCCACAATGCCCGCCGCACCGGCCGCGCGTTGACGGAGACCTTCGCCGTCGTCACCCAACCGCAGTCGCAGGTCACGGTCGTCGGTTCGCCGCTGATCCTCACGCTACTGGCCACCGGCGACGGCCCCCTCTCGTACCAGTGGCGCAAGGACGGCACTCTGATTAACGGCGCCACCAGTCCTACGCTGACGGTGGCAAGTGCCACCGCGGTCAACGCGGGCGTTTATACGGCCGTCATCACCGGCCCAAAGGGCACGCTAACCACCAATGCCGCCACCGTCACCGTCGAGACCCCGCGCCCCGGCCGCCTCACCAATCTTTCGGTGCGCACCGCGGCAGGCACCTCCACGCAGACACTTACGGTCGGCTTTGTCCTGAACGGCACGCCCGACAAGACCGTGCTGATCCGTGCGATTGGGCCGACCCTGGCGGACTTCGGCGTGACCGGCGCCTTGGCGGATCCGCGGCTGCAACTCTTCACCGGCACGACGCTCCTCGTCGAAAACGACAACTGGTTCGCCCCCGCCGCCGGCACCACACCGGCGAAACCGAACTCGTTCGATTTAAGCGAAACGGCTGCCGGCATCAGTGCAGTCTTCGCCGCTTCTGGCGCGTTCGGCCTGCCGGCCAACTCGCTCGATGCCGCCATTGTGCGGACGATGCCCGCCGGGAGCTACACCGCCCAGATCTCCGGCACCGCCGGCACCGGCATCGCTCTCGCCGAACTCTACGACACCTCGCCCGCGAGTGGCGCCCGCTTGGGCAACGTCTCCGCCCGCGCCCAAGTCGGCACCGGTGACAACATCCTGATCGCCGGCTTCTCCATCTCGGGCAACGTGCCGAAACAAATCCTGATCCGCGGCATCGGCCCCGGCCTCACGCAGTTCGGCGTCACCGGCGTCCTGGCCAACCCGACCCTCGCCCTTTACCGCGGCGCCAACAAAGTCACGGAGAACGACGACTGGGGCGGCAGTACCGCTCTCAGCACGGTGTTCCGCGACGTCGGCGCCTTTGCCTTGCCGAGCACCACCAGCCGCGACTCCGCGTTGCTGGTGACGCTCGCCCCCGGCAGTTACACCGCGCAAGTCAGCGGCGTGAACAACACCAGCGGCGTCGCACTGATCGAACTTTACGAAATTCCGTAGGCCGCGTGCCGCTGCGGTGCCGTAGCCCGCGGCGTGAGCCGCGGGACCCGTTCCGTTGCGAAAAATGCACCCTGCATGCGCACGGCGACGCGGCGGCTTCGGCGCGACCTCACTTCCCCTTCGCCAGCTGCCGCGCGAACTTTTCCAGCACCGGATCCGGCAGCACCATTTTCCAACCATCGGCACTCCGGTGCATGAAGAGCGTGTCGTCCTTCGTCTTGCCGTCGGCGCCGGCCATGCGCACGCGTACGCCGACGTTGTCAGGCCCGACCTCCTGCTGGCCGATGATCTGCAGACCGGTGAGCGAATCGGCGTCCTTCGCGATCATCAGCGCGACGACCTTCTCCGGTGAACCGTACTGCTGCCGGGTCGCGTCGGGCAACGTGGCGAACCAGGCGTCGGCCTTCTTCTGCGCGGACGCCGTGAACAGCAGCGTGCCCGCCAACGCGTCCACATCCCCGTTCACCGCAGCCCACAGCGCCGTCTGCGTGCTCGCCTCAGGCGTCGCCTTGCCGGAGTTTTTCAGCGCCCCCGCGGGTATCAGATTATTCGGCACACCGTCGGAGAATTTCTCCAACGCCTTAACCGTCTGCGCCAGCTGCGCAAACTTAGCGATGTCCCCCGTATTTTTCTGCAGGGCGGTCATCTCCTCGCGCAACTTCACCAATTCGGCGTTTTCCCCCTCGCGGGTCACAACCACGCCGGAGGCCCCGGCCTGATCGGGGCCGCCCGCTCCGGACGGCCGCGCCGCGGCACTCGCGCCCGCGGCCTTTGCCGACACCGCGAGGCCCTTCACCTCGAGTCGGAGCAGCGCCACATCCCGCCGCAGGGCGGCGTTGTCGGCCCGTTGGAGGGCGATCACCGCGACGCCCGACACCACAATCAACGCCGCGGTCCCCAGCCACGCTTGGTTCATGCCGCAGGGTGATACCGAATCAACGCGACGTCACGTTCCGAACCGCGAACCTACCTCACCTCAAATCGCTCCGCCGTCATCGTCCGGGTGAAAGGCGTGCCGCCTTCCCAGTCCACCCAGACGAGCGAGAGCCCGCGGACCGCGGCGTCGCGCAGGTCCCGTTCGTCCAACGACACCAGCGGCAAGGAAACGGTTACTCCCGCGATCAACCAGCGGAGGGAGGAAGTCCCCGAACCCAGCGGCTTGAGCTGTCCCGTCGCGCGGTCCAGCCAGAACCACTGCGCCGCACCATAATCGGGCCCGGATGACGAGAACGTGGTGCGCAACCAGTCGGCCGCCCGGAGCGGAAACTCGGTGTGTAGGTAGGTCACCCGGACCGGCTGCTTCGGCCCACCCGGCGATTCGCCGATCAGCCGCACCCCGTGTCCGTTCCGCGCCTGCCAGCCGGCGAGCCGCAGTGGGACCTCCAGGCCGAGCCGCGGGCGCAGCACCACCAGTTCCGTCTTGAGTTCATAGCGCGGCGGAACGGCCCGCAGCTTTTCCGTAAGTGCGTGGGCCATGGTCAGGCCCACCCGGGACTTTCCTGCGTCGGGATATTTCGCCCGCCAAGCGACCTCGTCCCGCGGCTCCGGCAGGCGGAGTTCACGCCGGACGGCTTCGAGCATCGGCTGATAACTCGATAGGCCCGCACCGAAATCCCGAAACACCGTACCGTCGGGCCAACGCCACCCATGCTCGGAGCGGCGGACGCCGAGGACGACATTCTCCGGCAACCCGGAGACCCGGAGCTGCATGGTCACGACGTCGTAATTCGCTTTCAACGCGCGAGGCGCGATGCTCGTACCATCAATTTCCACTTCAATCTTCGCCAGCGGCGCCACTCCGCGGGAATCTCCGGTCCACCGGGTCGGATCCATCGACCACGGCCACCAAGTCGCCGCCGCCAGCGCCACCAGCCAGCCACCGGCCAACAGTCCGTAGCCGACCCGCCGGTTGCGCCCCACATATTGCCAAACCACCACCGTCACGCCGGTGAGGACGGCCACGGCGAAGTAGGCCGTCAGACGCGACGAGGCCAGCGCCGCTTCGGACGGCCCCGGGCGGACCAGCGCCAGCGGATTGGCCAGGCCCGCGACGCCAAACCCCGTTACCACCAGCAGGGACCAAACGAAGAAACGGCCGAGTGAATCCGTGACCGATGCCACCACGACCGCCGGGAACATGATGGCCGCCTGGACCAACAGCATCAGCACCGCGACCGAAGCGATGTTAGCCAGCCCGCCACCACAGGCCCACCACCACGGCAACGCCACCCCACACACCGGCAATCCGAGCAGCACAAAGAGACTCACCATCTTGGCGGCGAGCATCCGTGCGCCGGAGATCGGTCGCGTCCGCCAAAACGGCTGCTCCCCGACCAGCGGATCCGCCTGCACGATCATCGCCGTCAGCAGGAAGGTCAGCGCCACCTCGGTCGGCACGAGAACGAGCAGCGACTTGCACACGTAGTCGTAGGTGGTCGCATCCACCCCGCGGCCCCACACGAGCCACAACGCCGCGCCGGTCTTGATCACCATCGCACCGAGCCAATAGACCCAGCGGTCGCGCAGGCCGCGGAAATCCTTGGCGACGATGTGCAGCAGGAACTTCATGGTTTTCCCTCCGGGGTGGACGCGGCGGCCGTCGTCGTGATCCAACGGGTGAAACGCCCTTCCGGCGTGAAACGCACTTTGACCACGACGGCGCCGTCGCGCTCGACCGCCGTCACCGGCGCGGCGTCGGTCGACAACAACCGGAGACGGTAACCGAGTCCACTAAGGGACGCGCCGCCGAGTTCGCGCATCTGCAGCGGCTGCGCCGTCCCGCGGGCGCGGTTCACCAGGACATAGTAATCGTGCGTCGGACCCGCCAACGCCTCGCGCTCCTCGATCAGGAGGCCCTCCCGCAACATGGCGACCAGCCGCAGCGACCGCGCGCCGCGGGCAACGACGGCGTTATCCCGCAGCGGAACTTCGCCGAGCACCGCGCCCCGCAGGCGCATCAGGCGCATCGCGCCGGAGAATGCCACCGTGCGCCACTCCGGCCGCGGTTCCAGCGGTTCGCGCCACGTCACCAACAGCGGCCAGCGCGCCACTGCGCCGCCGGCCGGAGCGAGCGCTTCCTGCACCGCCGCCTCTTCGCCGCACCCCGGCGCCCAGTTGAGCCGTACGTCGATTTTTCGCCCGTCTGCCTCGCGCGCCCCGCCCTCGCTGCTCCACGGCGCCAGCCAGGTTCCGTCGGGGAGGCGTGCACCGGTTTCTCCCCAGATGCGGGTCACATCACCGGCCAGCGGAGAAAATCGAACCTCGGGCCATGGCTTGGCCGCCGGATCCGCGACCTTGGCCTCGGGCAACCAAGCCTGCACCACGTCCGGCGCCACCCCACTCAAGTCCCAACGCCACACCAGCCGCACCCCGCACACCGCCGCCGCCAGCAGCGTCAGGACCGTCCACCACCGCCAGCTCCGGCGCGTGAAAAACTGATCCACCAACACCGCCGCCAGCACCGGGAACGGCAGCAGCAGGATCACCGCTTCGCGTCCGAGGACAACTTCAGAGGGGCCCATGACGGCAAGCCACGCCGGCGGCAACGCGTGCGGCCCCGCAAAGACCAACCCGCCCGCGATAAGCGCCGCAAAGAGAAACTCGCCGAGATTTTCCGCGAGCGACGCCAGCGCCAACGCGACCAACACCAACGCGGACAAGAGACACAGGTGCGTGCGGACCGCCCCGAAGAGTTCCCCGGCGGAGAAGCCGCAGGCCGCCAGCACCACGAGCAACAGCAGGGAAGGCACGATCACCAGGGCCGAAAATGCGCCGATCACTTTGGCGGCCAGAAGCCGCCGCCCGCTGATCGGCCGGGTGAGCCAAAAAGAATCCGAGCCCGTGACGCGATCCTCCAGAATCCATTGCCCGCCCAGCATGACGGCACCGGCGGAGGCGATCCACGCGACGAAATTCGCCAACACCCCGACCGAGCGAATCCAGTTCGTCAGGACACCCAAGTCCGCCACGCCCGGCTCGACCCTGCGCGTCCGCAGCCAGAGCGTCGCCGCGAGCACCGCGCCGAGCCACCCCACGACGGGCACCGCCATGCGCCGGAAGTCCTTGCGGACGATGTGCCACACCAGCGTCATGCCGCGGCGCGTTTTGCCCGCGCCTGCCGCGCTAGCACGATGAAGATTTCCCGCAGCGACATCGGCTGCGCCACCACCGCGGCCGAAGGAAAACGCTCGCGGCACAACCGCTCCGTCGCCGCCGCCTCGTACGCCGTGTCGACAAACCGCACCAACCGGCCCGCCTGCTCCACTTCGCGCCACGCCGGCGGCACATTCGCCAGCACGGCGCCGCCCTCGTCCTGCGTCACCTCGATCCGCCGGAACCGCGCCTGCAACGCCTCGGTTCGCTCGCTCAACGCCAGCCGGCCGTCCTCGAGCATCGCAATGTGGTCCGCGAGCCGCTCGACCTCTTCGATGTCGTGCGACGACACGACGACGGTCCACTCGCCCAACGCCGACACCTCGAGCACGCCGCGGATAAATTCGTCGCGCACGAGCGGATCGAGCCCGCTGAAGGGTTCGTCGAGCACCAGGAGTTTGGGCCGGTAGGGCAGCGACGACAGGAGCGCCGCCTTCATCAACATGCCGCGCGAAAGCTCGGACAGCTTGCGCGACTCCGGCAGTTGAAACTGCTGCAGGAGCGTCGCCTCGAGCCCGCGGTCCCACGTCGGATAAAACGGCCGGCAATAGTCGAGGAGTTGGCGCACCGTCATCCACTGCGGCAGCTGCTGCCCCTCCGACACGTAGCCGATCTGGGCGAATTCACGTTCGCCGAGCCGGCGCGAATCGACGCCGAGCACCGTGGCCGAGCCGGCCGTCGGCGAGAGCAGATTCATCAGCAGCTTGAGCGTGGTGGTCTTGCCGGCGCCATTCGGACCGAGCAGCGCAAACACGCTACCCGTCGGCACGGCGAGCGTGAGCCCGTGCAGGGCCTCTGTTTTCCCAAACCGCCGCGTGAGATCCTGCGTTTCGATGATGTTCATGGCGTGCGCTGCAAAAGGTTCACTTCCCGCCGAGCTTCCTCCAGTGCGCGGCCACCGCCGCCTGCACGTCGTCAAGGTCGAGCCCGAGTTTTTTCGCCTCCACCACCAGCCACTCGACGTCGGCGCCGAGCAACTCCGTGCGTTCGCGCCGGCCGCCAAGTTCTCGCGCGGCGATGACGCTGCCCACCGCCGGGGTGGTCACGAGCACGCCCTCGGACACCAGGGCCGCGATGACCTTGTGCGCGGTGTTGGGATTCACCTTCAACTCCTGGCTCAGCCCGCGCACCGAAGGGAATCGGTCGCCGGGTCGCATCTGCCCCGTCACCACCGATTTTTTCACCGCAAACAGGATCTGCTCCGCCACGGGTAAACCCGGCTTGAGCTCAATCGTGAACGGCAGCATTCTGTTCTATTTGCACTAGTACAGTTAGGACGGCAAGCGAAACTGCAAAAAAGCCTTCCCTCCGCCCGCGCCAGCCGTCACAACGAACCGCGGTGGCCACCACAAAGACGATTGGTCCGACGGAGATTCACGCTGCGATTGCGCGGCTCGCGACCGCCATTTCCGCCCGCCACCCGGCGACGGACAAATTCATGCTCCTCGGCGTCGCCAACGGGGGCGTCGCCCTCGCCCACCGCCTCGCGCGGAGCCTGCGGGCCCGGGTCGGCACGGTCGACATCTCGTTCCATCGCGACGATATCGGCCGGCATCCGATCCCAAAAGAGTTCGCCCCGACCCAGATCCCGGCCGACGTCCACGGCGCCACCGTCATTCTGATTGATGACGTGCTATTCTCGGGCCGCACCGTGAAAGCCGCCCTCGACGAGTTGTTCGATCACGGCCGGCCGGCCAAAGTCGAGTTGGCCGTCCTCATTGATCGGGGCGGTCGCAGCCTCCCGCTCGCCGCCGATTTCACGGGGCTCACCCTCGATGTCTCCGCCACGGAGAAGGTTGTCGTCCGGATCGACCCGACCAACCCCAAGCGTGACTTTGTCCGGATCGAGCCGGCCAGCCGCGACGCCCGCGCTTCCGCCCTCTAGCTCCGCCACCCTCCCCTCTCACCGATGCCCTGGACCCGCCGCCATCTCCTCACGCTGGAGGAACTCTCACTGGCCGAGATCGAGCAAATCCACGCGACCGCCGTCGCGTTTAAGCGGACGCTTAAGCGCAGCGTGAAGAAAGTCCCCGCCTTGCGCGGCAAGACCATCGTCAATCTCTTCCTTGAGCCGAGCACCCGCACGCGCATGGCGTTCGACATGGCGGCGAAGCGTCTGAGCGCCGATGTCATTTCGCTCGACGGCGCCAGCAGTAGCACGACCAAGGGCGAAACCCTCCGCGACACCGCGCAGAACATCGAGGCCCTGCAGGCCGATATGATCGTAATCCGGCACGCCGCCGCCGGCTCGCCGCTCTACCTCTCGCGCATCCTCAACATACCCGTGATCAACGCCGGTGACGGCGCGCACGAGCACCCGACACAGGGCCTGCTCGACACCTTCACGATGAAGGAACACTTCGGGTCGCTGCGCGGCCGCAAGGTGGTTATCCTTGGCGACATCCTCTTCAGCCGCGTGGCGCGCTCAAACATCCACGCCCTCACCAAAATGGGCGCAGACGTCACGCTGGTCGGCCCATCCACGTTGGTCCCCGCGTGGTTCACCGAGATGGGCGTCAGCGTTTCCCACGACCTGAAATCCGCACTCGCCGACGCCGAGGTGGTTATGCTCCTCCGCATCCAACACGAGCGGCAGGCCTCCGGTCTCTTCCCCTCGCTCGGCGAGTACACGAGCATGTTCGGCCTGAACAAGACCCGCGCCTCGTGGCTCAACCCGAAGGCGATCATCATGCACCCGGGCCCGATCAACCGCGGCGTCGAAATCGACAGTGAACTCGCCGACGGGGCGCGCAGCGTGATCCTCGAACAGGTAACCAACGGCATCGCGGTGCGCATGGCCGTCCTCTACCTGTGCTCCGGCGGCCAGCCCGAGCTCGTCACTCCCGTCGAATAACCCGCGCCATGCCCACCCTCTGGATCAAAAACGCCCGCGTCATCGACCCCGCCGCCCGGCGGGATGCGCTCGGGGACTTGTATATCGTGGACGGCAAGTTCACGTCTTCGCTTTCGGCCGCCGCCAAGAAGCGCGCCAAGCAAATCGACGCCAAGGGCCTCGTCGCGTGCCCCGGCCTCGTGGACGTGCACGTCCATTTCCGCGAGCCCGGTCAGACGCACAAGGAGACGATCGGCACCGGGTCCCGCGCCGGCGCCGCCGGCGGTTTCACCACCGTCGTGTGCATGCCGAACACGTCGCCGGTCGCCGACAACGCCGGCACCATCCAATTGATCAAGGACGTCATCGAGCGCGACGCGGTCATCCGCGTTTACCCGACCGGCTGCATCACCGTCGGCATGAAGGGCCAGGCCCTCGCCCCGATCGGCTCGCTGAAGCGCGCCGGCGTCGTCGCGATCACCGACGACGGCGACTGCGTGCAGTCAAACGACCTCATGCGCCGCGCCGTCGAGTACGCGAAGATGTTCAATCTGCCGGTGATGGACCACTGTCAGGACCACTCGATGACCCAGGGCGCAGTAATGAACGAGGGTGTGATGTCGACGCGCCTCGGCCTCCGCGGTTGGCCCAACGCCGCCGAGGACCTGATCGTCGCACGGAACGTGATTCTCTCCGAGTACACCGGCGCGCACATCCACCTCCAGCACATCTCCTCGAAGTTCTCGGTGGATATCATCCGCCGCGCCAAACAACGCGGCGCACGCATCACCGCCGAGGCGACGCCGCACCACATCGCGCTGACGGACGCCTCGCTTGCGACCTACGACACGCACTTCAAGATGAACCCGCCGCTGCGCACCGAAGCCGACCGGCGGGCGCTGATCGACGGTCTGCGCGACGGCACCCTCGACATTATCGCGACCGACCACGCGCCGCACACCGACTACGAGAAGGACAAGGAATTCGACTTCGCGCCCAACGGCATTCTTGGCCTCGAGACCGCGCTGCCCGTGACCCTCGATATTCTGGTCCGCCAAAATCGCTTCAAGCTCCCCTCCGTGATCGACCTGATGACCCGGCGCCCGGCCGAGTTGATGAATTTGCCCGGCGGCACGCTGGCCGAAGGGGCTGAGGCGGACCTCTGCCTGTTCGACCCCGCGGAGAAGTGGCACTACGACGCCAAGGCGGGCTTCAGCAAGTCGAGCAACTCCCCTTGGTCCGGCCAAACCCTCACCGGTCGTGTCAAAACAACCGTAGTGGCCGGTCGGATCGTGTTCGACGGCGGAAAGATTCTCGCCCGCTAGGCGATCGGCGGCGCCGCCCGCGGCGTCGGATTCATGCCCTCCACGCTCCGCGCCAATCTTGTCGGCAGCCTTGAACTCGCCCTCGCGGCCGCGGGGCTTCTGCTGCTCTGGCGCTTCGTGCTCAGCCCCGAGGCCCGCCGCAACCGGCTGGCACCGCGACTGCCCGAGTGGCCGGTCCCGGCGGCGGAGTTTCTCCTGTTCCTCGTGCTGGTGCTGCTCGGCAGCTTCGCCTTCGCCGCCACCGCGAGCTTTGTCGGCAAAAAACTCCACCTGCGCGGCGATGCCGTGACGGTGTTCAATGGCGCCGCCGCCCAACTCGGACTCTTCCTCGGCGCGGTCGTATTCCGGCTGCGCATCGACCGCTGGTCCCCGCGGGCGGCAATGCCGGAGCGGCGGATTCTCATCGCCGGGGTGGCGACCTTTCTGATTTCGCTCCCGATCGTGATGCTGGCGGCCAAATCCTCCGAATATCTACTCGAGTGGTGCGGTCTGCCGGCCGACCGCCAAGATCTCGTCGGCATGTTCGCCCATGCTGACTCCGCTGGGCTGCTTTCGATCATGATCACGCTCGCGGTGGTGATCGCTCCGCTCACCGAAGAACTCGTGTTTCGCGCCGGACTCTTCCGCTACGCCCGCACCCGGCTGCCCCGCGCCTTGGCGCTACTGCTGCCGGCGCTTTTCTTCGCGGCCCTCCACGTCAACTGGAGCACCCTGCAGGGACTCGCCAGCCTCGCCCCGCTTGTCGCACTCGCCATCATTTTCTCCCTCGCGTACGAGCGGACCGGCCACATCGCCACGTCGATGGTCGCGCACGCGCTCTTCAACCTGAATACCGTTCTGCTGATTCTTTCCGGCGCAATCGAGTGAGTTCCTCCGCGATGGGACCCGATGCCGCCAGCGGGACGTTTCGTAGGGCCTTACCGGCTGACCTGACGGGACGATCGGGTTCCGCCGGAACTTCGCACCGGGCAGATCACGGATGCCAGCGAGCGTCAGCGCGCTTGCACCCGACCAAACCGCGCGCGCCAACTGGCTGGACGACCGCCGAGGTTGGGAGTTGAGCGCAACGCCGTCCGCCGGCAGGCTCCGGCCGCTCTGATGCATCCTTACACGAAGCACCCCGACGATGCCGTCTCCGCCTGGGGCGAGGAAAAACTCATCCGCGCTATTCGCGGATGGCTCGGTAACGTGTCGCCGCGCGCGCCCTTCGGGATCGGCGACGATTGCGCGGTGCTGGCCCCTTCGCAGGGCCGCCAGTTGATCACGGTCGATCCCGTAATCTACGGCCGGCACTTCGACGATGACGTGAGCCCGCGGGACGTCGCCGCAAAGCTCCTGAAGCGCAACCTAAGCGACATCGCGGCGATGGGCGGTCGCCCGGTTGCCGCCGTGCTGGCGCTCACGCTCGATGCGCGCGTGAGCCGGGTCTGGCTGGAGCACTTTTACCGCGGCCTAGCCGTAACCGCCCGGCGCTACCATGTGGCCATCATCGGCGGCGACCTCGCGCAGGCCGATGGAGTCCTGGCCGCGAGCCTCACCTTGCTCGGCGAATCCACCGGCCCGCGGGTCCTGACCCGGACGGGCGCCCGCGCCGGCGACTGGATCTATGTCACCGGTCGCCTCGGCTGCAGCCGCCCGGGCGGACATCATTTCCGCTTCACGCCACGGTTGGCCGAAGGTCGCTGGCTGGCGCGCCGTGCCGGAGTCCGCGCCATGATGGACGTCAGCGACGGCCTGGCGAAAGATCTTCACGCGCTGACGCCCCCCGGCTGCCACCCCGCCCTCGATCCCGCGCGTCTGCCCTGTCGCCGCGGCGCCGATACGCGCGCCGCGCTGACCGACGGCGAAGACTACGAACTGGTTTTCGCCCTGGCGCGGCGGACGGACCGGGCCGCACTGACGGCGGCGTGGCGCCGGGCGTTTCCGCGCACCCCCCTGACCTGCATCGGAGCCTTTGCCCGCGGCACCAAGACCCCGGAGGGAGCCTTCGACCTGTCAAAGTATCACGGATACGAGCACCTGCGATGAATCAAACTTCGGACATTTTCCGCCGGCTGCGGGCCGGCGTCGTCACCGCTGCAGCCGAGGAAACCCAAGCACTGGCGGCCGAGTTGGCCACGGCCCTGCCGGCGAACACCACGCTCGCCTTGCACGGCAATCTGGGTGTCGGCAAAACAACCTTCGTGCAGGGACTGGCGCGCGGGCTCGGGCACAGCGGGCCGGTGACGAGCCCCACATTCAATATTTTCACCCTGCACCGCGGAAGGACCACACTGCTGCACCTCGATGCGTATCGTTTGGACAGTGCGCGTCAGGTGGAGGATCTGCTGCTGGCCGACTTCATGGTGAGCCCGTGGTGCCTCGCGGTCGAGTGGCCCGAGAAGGTGTCCGACTGGCTTCCCGCCGGCACGCTTCACCTCGAACTCGGAATTCTACCCGACGAGCGCCATACGCTGCGGCTGCGGTGAGCACAGTTCCATCACCGCCGTAATCGGGCCGTGGACACAATCAGGCAGGGGATAACCAAACGGTCGACCCGGACGCAAAGCCGGCGCCTCCTCCGCTGCGGTGACATCGAGCAGTGGAACCGCCACCCGATTCAAGCCATCAGCCCCATGGCCACAAAAAGGCTTAGATGGTCGGTAGGCGATTGACCCTTTCCGGGTGCCTAAAGCCGAGGGGCTCGGGCGCCTGCTGGACGGGCAGTACTGCGCCATTTGCGCCCCCTGCCTTATCCGAACGTCATCCGGCGCAAGAGTACCCGGCCGGGCCACACGCACAAAAAAGCCGGGGTCCGAAGACCCCGGCGAAAAACCAATGCTGGCCGTTAGCTTCCGGCCGCGGGTGCGGTCGGCTCCGGCGGAGCCGATTCAGCCGGAGCAGGCTCGGCAACTGGCGCTTCTGAAACCGGAGCCGGCGCGGGGGTGTCACTCGCGGGAACCTCAGGGAAGTTCTCGGGATCGTGTTCCTCGCTCTCAATCTCCTTCTTGCGCGACTCGACCATCGGCGGTGGCGCGAAGAGGCGGCCATCGATGAACTCGGTCACGTAGCCCTCGCGCACCAACCAGACGAGATCGCCTTGCATCCGGGCGAGCTTGGCGCGCTCTTCGATCGTGAGCGGCAATTCAACCGGAGCCACCGGGGCGGATTCAGCGGACGCTTCGCCGGCAGCGGGAACCGCCGCATCAACCGCTTTCGGTACCGGCATGGCAGTCATGCCGAGGAACTTGGCCGACAGCTCGCTCGCACGAACCATCGGGTGAGTCTCGATAAAGCTGATCAACGAGCCGATGCTGTCGGAGAACGTCTGACCCGGCACGCGGAACTTGCGTTTGACCGCGCACACATAAGAGACCCCCTTGGAGCCCTTCTTGAAGATCGTAAAGTGCTCGCGGCGCAGACGACCGCGGAGGGCGTTGGCGGTGTCCAACGGGAAACGACGCTGGCGCTCGAGGGCACCCTCCGCGGCGCGGCGGATTTCGCCGGGGGGAAGAGTCTCTGCAACCTTGCCGTGGAAACGGGCGGTCTCCGTCGTGCGGACGATCTTGTCCCGCGCCTGCGTGAGCAAATAAGTGCGAGCGTCTTCGAGGGTGTCGAAGGTCGGGATGACGGGAGCGGCGGGAGCTTCGACGGGGGCGGCGGCCTCCGGGGCGGGCGCAGCGTCATCGACGGCGGCGGGCGCCGTACCTTCAGCAACCGGGGCGGCCTTGGCCGCCTGAGTCTTCCACGTGTAGCGCGTGGTCTTCTTCATCTTTGCCAGCCACTGGTTCACGATTTCGGGGTCGCGCACCGTTTCGATACGGCTACGGAACGCATCCAAGCCCATCCGCGATGCCACCTGGGCCGCGTAGTGTTGTTGGAGGATCTGATTATAGCGGTGGTAATTCGGCGGCCCGAGCAATTCACCCGTCACGCCACAGCGGTTGATCACCAGAAAATTCCCCTTGGGGGGCTCGACCTCGACTTCAGCCGTCTCGAAGAACTTATCGAGGTGCTTGGCCAGCACGTGGGCCACGGCCGCCTCATCGCTCTCGAAAGGGATGCCGTCCGGAACTGAAATGTAGAACAGCGGGCGAGCGGCCTTGGCCGCGGGAGCCGCACCAGCTTCGGTGGGTTTGGCGGCGGCCGAGTCGGCGCCAGCCTGAGGCTTGTAGGCCACCACCACGACAAAACGGTCGGTCTTGGCGACCACCGTGCGGGCGATCTCAAACAACTCAACCGTGCGGCACGATTTACGGATCGTCTGCACCAGGGTGTTGAAGCTGGTATCCTCCGGGTAAAACGTCGCGCTGAAGTAAGGGCTGTCATAAGGCCCGCGCTCAATCGGCGCCCCGCGACCACCGTAGCCGCCACCCTGAGGATAACGACCACCACCAGCGCCAGCGCCGGCGTAACCGCCTTCACGGCGGGGACCACCCCGATACTCGCCGACCTCACGGGCGGGCCGACGATCGCCACCGGGGCCGGAATTTCCGGCCGGCGCACCCGCGCCACCTTCGGGTCCACCGGGGCCCGCCGGACGCCGAAAGGCACGGCGATCACGCCGGTCCGGGCCGCCGGGCCCATCACGGCGGTCATCCCGATGCGGACGGTCGCCCCCGCCGCCTCCCCGTTGGTCTGAAGACGCAGCTTTTTCCTGCGTCCATTGGGTGCCAAAGCTAAAGCTTTGGAGCTGGCTCAAATCGAGTTTGTTAAAATCCGCCGGGGGATTATCCTTGGGGGCGTTGTCGTCCATAGAAAAAGCGGGCGAAAGCCCGCGAAGTTTGCTGAGTGTCGGTGCGCTGCTAAGACGACCGAGAGTGTCGGCGCCCGTCCGACAGTGGCAAGCAGTTTCCCGGCACCCGCCACACCAACCTGGAGGAAGCTGCCACTTAGCCGGGATCATGCAATTGAGGGCCAGATAAGTTGGTGAGGGCCGGCTCTGGCGGAGAGGGCGGCAACTGCATCGCTGTCGTCGTTAGGGCTCATTTGACGGAGGAGAACGTGCCACCAATGGCGGCGTTGGGGAGTGGCGACGGCGAGTTTGAGCGTGGGCTTGCCGGCGGCGTGGCTGAAGACCGCAGCGCAGTAAAACAGGCGCCAGCGCAGCGT
>CAIJFT010000048.1 GCA_903820035.1 uncultured Opitutia bacterium | reverse complement strand
GAGGGCGTTCGCGAGGTTGTTGCGGACCTCAAGTTGCTGCGGATTGGTCGCGAGCGCGCGGCGCAGCCAGGGCACGGCGTCCGCCGGCCGGTTCAACGCCTGCAACGCATGACCGAAGTTATTGTTCGCGTTGAGATAGTCGGGCTTGATTGCGAGCGCACGCTGGTAGTCCGCCATCGCCTCGTCGTAGCGCCCGGACTGCGCGAGATGGAAACCGCGGTTATCGTACGCGAGGTAGTTGTGCTTCGTCACCGCCAGCGCGTGGTCGAACAGCGTGTACGAATCCCGCCAAACGCCGGTCTGATCCCAAGTCCGGGCCGCCAGTAAAGCGAGTCCCGCGGCCGCAGCCACGCCCCAAGCGCGGCGGGAAGCCGGGCTAACGAGGCTGGTGCGCACGGTCCACAGGACTGCAAGTTGGAGCCCCAAAATCGGCAGGTAGGTGTAGCGGTCCGCGCGTGACTGGATGCCAACCTGCACGAGGCCGATGACAGGCACGAGGGTGCCGAGAAACCATCCCCAGCCGACCGCTAGCCAGGGACGCCGACGCCATTGCCAGACCGTGAGCGCGGTGAGTCCTCCGATGATCGCGACGCAGGCCACGACCTGCCGGGTCGGCCAGGTGCCCGGGTGCGGGTAGAGCACGGCGAGGTCAAAGGGCCACACGAAGTTCGCCAAATAGAGCACAACTGCGACGAAGGCGTTGGCCACGCGCTCGCCGAAGGTCAGGGCGACCGACACGGACCCGCCGCGCTCCTGCACCAGGTAGGTGACGACGCTCGATGCCACCGACAGCGCGAAGAACGGAATCTTCTCCCAGAGCATCCAACCGATGGCGTCGCCCGAACCCCTTTGGGCCGGGACCAGCGGCCAGCGACGCAGCGGCCAAACGTCCAGCAGCACTAGCACGCACGGCAGGGTCACGAGCATCGGCTTCGCCATCAGGCCGAGGGCAAAGGCCACGAGCGCGACCACATAAAGCCGCGCCGCGCCGGGCCGCGCCGCCCGCCGCTGTTCGACGTACGTGGCGTAGGCCAACAAGGCGACAAACCAAAACAGGCCGCTCAGGACATCCTTGCGCTCCGCCACCCAAGCCACGGATTCGACGCGCAACGGATGCCAAGCCCACAGCGCCGCAGCCACTGCGCTGGTCCAACGCGCGCCCGTCAGCCGGACCAGCAGAAAAAACACCAACGCCGCGTTGAGCCCGTGCAGCAGCACACTCGTGGCGTGATGGCCGCGCGGGTTTAACCCGAAGAGCGAAACATCCAGCGCGTGCGACAGCCACGTGAGCGGATGCCAGTTCGACGCGGTGCCCGCAGTCAGCGCCCATGACACCGTCGCGGCGCCAAGACCGGACTGAACCGGCACATTGCCCGTGACGTAGTCCGGGTCGTCGTAGTTGACGAACGCGTTGCCGATGGCGCGGCTGAAGAGCAGGACCGTGACCAAAAAAAGCCCGAGGCCGATCGCCCGCTGCCATCCCCGCTCTTTCGCGTCCGTACCCATGGTGCGAAGCCTTTGCTTTCGTCAGGCCGGCTTCCGGCGCGACCAGAGGGTCGCTTCGAGCAGACGCCGGTACCAGGCGACGCCGAGATACAGACTAATCGCGAGTGCGGCGCCCGAGGTATCGGCGACCCAGTCCCACACCTCACAACTCCGACCCGGCACAAAACTTTGATGCCATTCGTCACTGACGCCATAAAGCGACGCGGCAATCAGGCCAAGTAGTCCCGCCCGCCAGCCGTGCCCGGTGCGGCAAATGAGGGTGCCGAGGAGGCCGTAGATTAGAAAATGCCCGTACTTGTCCGAATGCGTAATGTCGGGGGCCGCCACCCTGCCACGACTCGACGCGAGGAAGATGGTCGCGGCAAACAACCCCGCCCAAAACCAGCGGCGGCCTAGTCCGTCGCGGACCGACGCGGGGGTGGGAGTAGCAGTTTCCGCCATGAGGGCCGAAGTAAGGGCGCAGGCGGCAACGGATCAAGTTTCGTCTGGGCGGGGCTGCGAAGCGGGACCGGATGTCGGCATCGGACTGGAGCCGGGTGAATTTCAGAACGCGACGGCCAGGTGGGGACATCGCGCCCCAACGGCGTGATGTTGGCCGGGCGAAAGTTTCACTTGGCAGCCAAAAGGCCGCCGCCGCAGACTGAAGGGATGAACCATCGCACCAAGGCGGAGTATTTCATTCGCGGCATCACCCAAGGGTTTGTCGAAGCCGCCGAAGTGATCGCGTGGGCCGACGAAGTAATCGTAGCCGCGCCGAAGACGGAGGACTGGATGATCGAAATTTCCACCTGCGGACCCGATGAGCGCATGAAGGTCCTGAGCCAGCTCAACACCATCAAGGGTGACGTCGACCAGGCGGCGCTGGCGGAACTGCTGAAGCAGAAGGGCCTGTAACGCTCGCCGAAGGTCGAAAGGCCGGCCGCCCAGGTGTAGCCGCGCTTGAGTCGCAGGCGAAAGCGTGGTCCGACCGGTTTCGCCGAACGTGATCCCACTTGGTCGCTGCGCGGCCACGCGGCGACGAAGTCGGGCCCGCCCGGCGGGCCGGCCTCCATCAAGCCACCCCAAAAAAAGAAGGCGGGGTTT
>CAIJFT010000047.1 GCA_903820035.1 uncultured Opitutia bacterium | reverse complement strand
TCTGGTGCAAAATAGGAAAGTCGGAACGGGGATCGCGGCCGGAAAACATGTGCAGGGAAAATCAACCCGCGTCGGGCGGGGTGTCACCATCCGACTTTGGCCGATCGGCGCAAACCATCGGACCGGTTTTATGACGGTGAAGCGGGCCGCAACCACTGATCTTCACTCATGGGCGCTGATGCCGAGAGTATTTGGCCCGGACTGGAGGCGGGGTGACCTCACCCCGCGGGAACGTGCGACGAACATGAAACGTGGGGTGAGGTCCCCCCGCGTCCATCGTCCGCACAATGTAACGTAATACGTTACACTCTGGCCGAGTCTCTCAACGCTCAACCGGCCTCTCCCTCAATCCTGGTGCGTTTCCGTCGTCGGCTCCACCGCGTCGCCGTGCAGCGCGCTGAGTGCGGCGCGCCAGCCGAGCGTGGCGCACTTGATGCGGGCGGGAAACGCGTGGACCCCGGCGAAGGCGGCGAGGTCGGAGATCTCCTCCGGGGCCTCGCCGGTGGTGACGATCTTATGGAAATTCTCGAACAGCGCCTCGGCCTCCGCGCCGGTTTTGCCCTTCACCTGCGTGGTCATGAGTGACGCGCTCGCCTGGGAGATGGCACAGCCCGAGCCGTCGAACGAGATGTCCGCGATGCGGTCGCCGTCGAGCCGCAGGTACACGCTGCACTGGTCGCCGCAGGTCGGGTTGTCCCCGTGCGCCACGCGGTTGGCCGTGGGCAGCTTACCGCGGTTGCGGGGCCGCTTGTTGTGGTCGAGGATGACCTGCTGGTAGAGTTCAGTGAGATCGCCGGACATGAGGAAGGCGGAGACTGTCGGGTCTCCGCCCTAGAATGGCAATCCGGCAGCGCGTTTTGCCGGCATCCCTTGTCGCCCTGCGGGTGAGCGCAGGGATCGGCCGCCGGGTCGCGGTGCTCCAACGCAGCGACACAATCACCCCGCAACCCTACGGCTTCCGTTCCGCCGCGCGGCCGCTGGTCTTCGCGGCGTCGTACGTCGGATTCGCAATCGGGAACTTGGCGCCGACGTCCTTCTGCCAGGCGTGCAACTCGGCCTTGAGTTTGGCCACGCGTTGCGGGTCGCGGGCGGCAAGATCGTTTTTCTCGCTCAGATCGGCGGCAAGGTTGAACAACTCCACGCGTCCGTCCTCCTGCCACTCGATCAGTTTCCAGTCGCCGCGCCGCACCGCCGCGGCCGGCGCGCCGCCCTGATTACCATAGTGCGGGTAGTGCCAGAACAACGCGCGCTCGGGCTGGGCGGCGCCCTTGAGCGCCCCGACGAGACTGCGTCCGTCCATGACCTGACCCGGCTTCGGTTTGGCGCCCGCCGCCTCGAGGAACGTGGGAAAGAAATCGGGACTGCTCACGGGCGTCGTGATCACGCTGCCGGCGGTGGTGACGCCGGGCCAGCGCACGATCAGTGGTTCGCGGATGCCGCCCTCGTAGATCCAGCCTTTGCCGCCGCGGAGCGGGAGATTCGACGTGGGCCAGCCTTCGCTGGTGGAGAGGCCGCCGTTGTCGCTCGTGAAGATGACGATCGTGTTCTCCTTCAGACCCGCCGCCTCGAGGCCGGCGAGCACCTTGCCGACGGCCTGGTCCATGGCCTCGACCATGCCGGCGTAAACGGCGTGTTCCTGCACGAGCCGCACGTCGCGCTCGTGTTCGCGGCCCCACTCCGCCTTGAGGCCGAGGCGCGCGCGCTTCTCCTCGTATTTTTTCTGCAGATCGGGCCGCGCCATCAGCGGTGTGTGCACCGAGTAGAACGGAAAGTAGACGAGGAATGGTTCCCCGCGCTTCGCCTGGATGAACTTCACGGCCTCGGTGGCGAGCCGGTCGGGGAGATGTTCGCCGTCCGGTCCGTCGGTGAGACGCGGGTTGCCGTAAGGGGAAAAATACTTCTTCCCGCCGTACGGGCCGCCGCGCTCGTTGCCGCCCATATTGACGTCGAAGCCCTGGTTTTCCGGCCAGTAGCCCTCGGGGCCGAGGTGCCACTTGCCGGCAAAGAACGTGGCGTAGCCCGCGGCCTTCAACGCCTTCGCGATCGTCGGCGCGTCGAGCGAGAGCCGGTCGGCGTAGGGCGCGGGCAACGACTTTGTGTTCCGCTTCCACGCGTCGGGCGTCATCGGCGCGCCGATGTAGTCGGTGATGCCGGTCCGCTGCGGCCACTGGCCGGTAAGGATGCTGGCGCGCGTCGGCGAACACACCGGACACGCCGCATACGCGTCGGTGAACCGGGCGCCTTCCTTGGCGAGCCGGTCCAGGTGCGGTGTCTCGTAGAACGTGCTGCCGTACGCCCCAAGGTCGCGCTGGCCGAGGTCGTCGGCGAGGAAGAACACGATGTTCGGCGGTCGCGCGGCGGCGGCGCAGAGCGAGGTGAGGCCGGCGAGGAGGAGGGCGGCGAGAGGGATGAGTTTCATGGGAAAAGGATCGGCGAACAACGGGGAGTCACGGGGAGATACGACGGCCGCCGAGATCTGGAGTTTCTCCGCATCCTCCGCGCCTCCGCGTAAACTGCTTCATGATTTGGGGAAGCGATACCCTCTCCGGTTGGTCACTTGGTGGCGACGTTCACCCCGGGGATTGCCAGCGGGAACGTCTTGTTCTCCGCCACTTCGCGGCGGAGCAGCGTCTCGGCCTGCGCGACCAGATCGGCGCGCTTCGCGGCGAGGTCCTTGGTTTCGGCGGGATCCGCCGCCAGGTCGTACACCTCCCACGCCCCGGGCGTCTTGGTCTTCAAGCCCTGCCGCACGACCTTGAAATCGCCGAGGCGCACCGCCACCTGACCTCCGTATTCGGGAAAGACCCACAGCATCGGCGCCGTGCGCGCGGACGTTTTCCCGCTGGTAATCGCGGACCACAGGCTCTGGCCGTCGAGGCCCCCGGGCTTCGCCAACCCGGCCGCGTCGCACAGCGTCGGAAACCAGTCGGCGAAGTAGCCGGGCGTTTCATTCACGGTGCCGGCGGGAATTTTTCCGGGCAACCGCGCGATCATCGGCACGCGGATGCCGCCCTCGTAGACGCTGCCCTTGTAGCCGCGCAGGCCGCCGGTGCTGTTGAAGAAGACCGGGTCGGCGCCGCCGATATGGAACTGCTTCGACGCCGGACTCGGGTGCGTCGCGCCGTTGTCGCTGGAAAAGATCACCAGCGTGCGGTCCGCGAGTTTGGCCTGGTCGAGGGCGGCGAGCACGCGACCGACGTAGCGGTCGAGATCCGAGATCATCGCCGCGTAGGCCGCGCGCGGGCGCGGGTTCGGCAGGTAGCCGGCTTCGCCGCGGTAGACGGTGGCGTCCCACTCGGCGGGGAATCTGTCGACCGACTCCTTCGGCGGATGCATCGACACGTGCGGTTCGATGAAGGGCAGGTAGAGGAAGAACGGCCGCGCTTGGTTCGCCGCGATGAACGTCTCCGCCTCGGCAATCATGAGCTTCGGCGCGTAGTTTTCGCCGATCCAGTCCGACTGCTTCACCTCGCCCTTGGGCTGCTTGGCGTGACCCGGGATCGGCTTCGCGTTGATCGTCACTTTTTCACCGTTCCGCCAGAGGTATTCCGGATAATAACTGTGTGCGATCGACTGGCAGTTGTACCCGAAGAAGAGATCGAAACCCTTGCGGTTCGGCTCGCCGGTGCTGCCGACCGGCCCGAGGCCCCACTTGCCCATCGCGCCGGTGGCGTAGCCGGCCTTTTGAAACACCTGCGCGATGGTCACCGCCGACTCCGAGATTGGAAACTGGCCCTCGGTGAAACGCTTGTCCGTGACCTTCGCCTGCTGGTTGCCGCGCACCTCGGCGTGGCCGAGATGCTTGCCCGTCATCAGCACGCAGCGCGAAGGCGCACACACCGGCGCGCCGCTGTAGTGGCGCGTGAAGCGCGTGCCCTGGGTCGCGAGCTGGTCGAGGTTGGGCGTCGGGATTTTCTTTTGCCCGAAGCTGCCGAGTTCGCCCCAGCCGAGGTCGTCGGCGAGGATGAAGACGACGTTGAGTTTTTCCGCCGCGAAGGCCGGGACTGCCAGTAACAGGAGGAGCGTGACGAGGCGGAATGTCATGGGGTGTTCAGGTTTTCAGAATGATAGAGGGGGGGGACTATCTCCCCCCGCAAGGGAGGACCGACTTTCCCGTAGCGGCGAGCGCCGGTGAGTGGTCGTCTTGCACGAACGCCACTCGCTGGCGCTCGCCGCTACGGGGAAGGCCTTGCGCCAAAGCGATCATCGCCCTCAATCCGCCTTCTTTCTCGCGGCCTTTTTTGCCGCCGGCGATTTCCGCGCGCCGCGTTGGTCCATCGGCAGGAGCGGTCCGCCCCGGGCGTTGATCTCGGCATCGCAAAGCGCGCGCAGTTCGCGCAACGCCGCGGCCGCGGCCGGGTCGCCGGCGAGGTTCTGCAGTTGGTCCGGATCCGTTTGGAGATCGTGGAGAAACTCATACGCGGGCTTTTGGTCGAAATACCGCGCGTACACATAACGCGCACCGCGGACGCCCTCCCAGGTGAGGGTCGGAGCGAGGTCGACATGTTCGCAGAAGAAATGCGTGCGCCAGCCGGCCGGCGTCGGGCCGTTCACCAGCGGGGCCAGGCTGCGCCCTTCGTAGGCCGCCGGCAACGGCACGCCGGCCCACTCGAGGAAGGTCGAGGGGAGGTCCACGTTCAGAACCATCGCATCGAGCACGCGGCCGCGCTGACCCCGCGGCAGGCGCGGGTCGTAGATCACGAGCGGCACCCGCAACGACTCCTCGTAGTGCGACCACTTGCCCTGAAAGCCGCGGTCGCCGAGGTAGTAGCCGTTGTCTGCGCTGTAGACGATGATGGTGTTGTCCGCCAGGCCGGCCTGCTCCAGTGCCGCGATTACGCGGGCGACGGCGCGGTCAATGCCGCTGATCATCCGGTAATAGGCGCGGACGTTCGTCTGAAACCGCTCCGGGGTGTCATAGCCCCAGAAGTAGCGGTCCCGGTTGATCGACTGCATCAGAAAATCCGGGTGGCGGCCGACGATGGCGGGCGTGTCGAGACGCGCCGCCGGGATCGCGCGGTCTTCGTACAGACCGTCGACCGACTGCGGCCACGGGTGCTGCCCGATGCCGGGGCGGCGGTCGTTATCCTCGGCGTGCGACGCGTTGAACCAGAGATTCAGGCAGAACGGCTGGTCCTTCGGCTGGGACTTGATGAAATCGATGCCGCGGTCGCATACGAGGTCGGTCTCGTGACGTTTCGAACCGTCGGGCATCGTCTTGAAGTACGGGTTGCGGCCGATGGCCTCGTACACGTCGTACTGCGCGGCGGGCGAGAAACCCGGCGGCGCCATCATGTGCCACTTGCCGAAATGTCCCGTGCGGTAACCCGCGGCGCGCAACTGC
>CAIJFT010000046.1 GCA_903820035.1 uncultured Opitutia bacterium | reverse complement strand
CTCCCGCCGCACCGGCGCAGCAAGGACTCGCCATGGCCCAGCCGCACCAAGTCGAGGAGCCTGACGCCCCGTATTCGACGTCTCCCAAGGCGTCAGCCCCCGGAGGTGCTCAGCCCGGGACGCCCGCCGGTAAATCACAGCTGGAGCTCGTGAAGGCCAACCACGCCAGGCTCCTCCAAGTCCACGCCAAGGTTTTGCAGAAACTGGCCCAATGAATGATCCGACCTTCCTCACCCGCGAGGAGGTCGAGCTCATCCACGCCGCATCCATCGCAGCATTCGGCGGGGCGCTCGGCATCCGCGATGAAAACGTGCTGGAGTCGGCCTTGGCCCAGCCACAGCAGGAATTCTTTTATCGGCAGGCGGACCTTTTTGAAATGGCCGCGGCCTACGCGTATCACATCGCGGAGCATCAGCCCTTCGGGGACGGCAACCAGCGCGCCGCGTTGCTTTCCGCCCCGAACTTTCTCGCGCTCAACGGCATCATGGCCGACCGGCCGGTCGACGCCTTCTACGACGCCCCGATCGCCCTCACCGAGAAACGCCTCGACAAACCGGGGCGCGCGGCCGTCTTTCGCCAACACCTTTCCGTATGAAAATCATCCGCCACCTCACCCCCGCGGGCCCGGCCTACGCGGCTCTTCAATCCGACGGTTCCGCCCGCGAAATCAGCGGCGACGTCTACGGCGCCTTCACGGTGTCCGACCGCGTAGTGAATCCGGGCAAGCTCCTCGCCCCGGTGGCGCCGACCAATATCCTCTGCATCGGCCTCAACTACAAACGCCACGCCGCCGAGAGCAACAACCCGCCCCCAGCGTATCCGGTCCTGTTCGTGAAGAACACCGCCACGCTGCAAAACCCGAACGACCCGATCGAAATCCCGGTCAAGCTCGCGAGCACCCAGGTCGACTACGAGTGCGAGCTCGCCGTCGTCATCGGCAAGGCCTGCAAAAACGTCTCCCGCGAACAGGCCCTCGACTACGTCCTCGGCTACACCTGCGCCAACGACGTCTCCGCCCGCGACTGGCAGCGCAACGGCGGCGGCGGCCAGTGGTGCCAGGGCAAGAGTTTCGACACCTTCTGCCCGCTCGGACCGGTGCTGGTCACGAAGGACGAAATCCCGAACCCGAACGCGCTGCGCATCCGCACCATCCTCAACGGGGAGACGCTGCAAGATTGGAACACGGACGACATGATCTTCGACGTCCCCGCGATCATCGCCTACCTGAGCAGCAGCAAGACGCTCGTCCCCGGGACCGTTATCCTCACCGGCACGCCGCACGGCGTCGGCTTCGCCCGCAACCCGCCCGTGTGGCTCAAGTCCGGCGATAGCGTCACGATCGACATCGAGAAGATCGGTGCGCTGACGAATCCGGTGGTGAACGAGAAGGTGTAAGGCCCGCGCGAAGCGCGCGCCGTGGAAAGCTCAGGGTTGAACGTTGCACGACCGGGCAGCGCCCGGCCCGTCGCCCGGCGCGTGAGCGCAGGGAAGTTGGCGTTCCCTCCAGGTCCCTGCGCTCACGCGCAGGGCTACGCCGCCCACGGAGCCCGCAGCCACGCGCTGGCCCTCACCTCCCACCTTCGGGATTGCCGCCTGCTCCGTCGCGGCGTGAACTGTCGCTTCACCCCCGAATTCTTATGCCGACTCCCCTGCTTTCCCGCCGTCACTTCCTCGCCG
>CAIJFT010000045.1 GCA_903820035.1 uncultured Opitutia bacterium | reverse complement strand
GCCGGACGGCAAGTTCACGCTTTGCGTATCCGGGGAAGACGTGGTGGCCGTTTCCCAGGAAATCCTCGGCACCGGCCCAGTCGCCGACATCACGATTGAGGATGTGCCGCTGGAAGACGTGATCGCGGAACTCTTTACCGCCCGAAATTAGGGTCCTGTACGCAAGTCGATCGAACCGCCGGCTTCCCGAGTAGGACCAAGCAGCTCCTGATAAATTTCCTGTGGCCAAATCCAACGGTCCCCAACAATTTCTGCAACTAACACGCGCATAGCCTGAGCTGCCTTTCGCGCAGATACTTGTAGATCATCGGATCGCAAGGTTGAACCAATCGAGATCATCTCCAAATCATCCGGCGGCAATAGTATTTCAATTCGTCGAGCATCACGAAAAGAAGTTAAAGACCTCCTAAGCCGGAGCTCATGTAGAATACGGTAGTTTTTCTCTAGCAACGAGGCATGAAGGACACGCTGGGCAGCGATTAACTCTCCTCTCATCACTTTTTTAGATATCCAGCGAAAATCGCATACAAACTCATCAGCAATTTTGCACACATCGCAATCGGTAAGGCGCGCACCACGAATTTCCGAAACGACAGCCGAATAAAATTTCTCCCACTGTCGTCCACCCTTTAACATTCGATATCCTCCACTCATAACAGTGGCCATTTCATCGAGTGAAGCGGCAATAACAGGAATACGGTGATGCAAACCGTACTTAACAGCAATTCGAGCAATATGCAGACGAATCGCCGGGACGACAACCACATCAACTTCGATTCCCGATTTCAGTAAGATCGTTGCCTTCGAAACTCCCCCAGAAGCAGAACGATATACGTAGGTTAATATCCCAGAGGTGTCAATGATTGGCACCCAAGTGCTTTCAGCGAAAATACTCGGTTGATAAGTTACAACCTGAAAATCCACATCAGAATAGCTGTCCATTCGTGCACAGCTATCAAGACCACGTGCCCTTGAGCCGAAAATAAGAGCTGCCTGAATGGCCCGACTTCGCACAACCCAATCACCGAAACGGGATATGATTTCGGAAGAACTAGTTTTCACATGCCGCGGACTGAAAACAAAATCTCAGTTCTATCGATACCCGGCCCAGCATGAATTTCACCTCGATGAATTGCCAATATCTCCTTAGCTATAAATACGCTTAAACGCCCCTGACTTGGCACCGCATTTATTGTCGGTTCCGGGAAAACCCCTTCGAGTTCAATGAATTTGCCTCTGATTGAAAATAAGGCAGAGGAATCTTCAGCCACACCCGCAAATCGCACCTTCATTATTAACTGGTTTGATTGGATGTGCTCAGATCCAGCCAAAATCGCCTGAAGCAATGCACTAATAGCATACTCCAAAAGTTGCGCACTCACTCTGATCATTATTGGATCGGGACCTACTTCAACCGAAACACCCAATGGAATTCCAACCCGCTGAGCCAAATCCCTAGCATCAATTGAGGTAGGCACAGCCTCATGAAGTGCCTGCATAACTGAAATGTTATTATTTAGCGCTTCCAACCGTGATACATCAGCCTTCATGGTTTCGATAAAGCTACGCGGCAGAGCGAGATCACCATTTGACTGACGAAAACTTGCGAGGGATACTAGTGAATTACTCAGCTCGTGACTTAAGGTAAGTGCAAGTTCACGCAATAAATCTCGCCGACTTGCGCGTTCGCGCTGCAACGATTCATGAACTTCATTGCTAGCCTCTTCCCAATACGCCCAAACACCCCCGTTCTCAGTAATTATACCTGCACTAACTCGAAACGGCTGTCCTTCAGCTGGTGCGACACGACAAATATCTCTGGATCGACGTGCGCGCCCAATAATGTCTCTCACAACAAGTGGCACATTACGCGGAGCGCTTTCTTCTGATCCCAAAACCAATGTCCCAGGTAGGTATCTTACTCCAATTGTCGCCTTTTCCACGGCTTGGCTTAAGCGGGTAAATTGAGCTGATTTCCCCAGTAGATGCCGGAGCAACCTAGCCAGATATACTGCGCGCTCTCTGTCCGTTTCGTCATAATTCTGACCATCCTCTCTTACGCCTAGTGCCACCAAGCCTAAGAGACGACCATTATCGTGTATGGGCACGAGCATTCGCGCCACCCAAAGCGCCAGACGATTCCGTATCGCCATCTCTGCAACAGGATCTACTGCTCCAGGCCATGTCATTCCATCAACAATCATGGGCTGAAACTCGAAATATCGAACCAATGGATCATCTAATGGGAAAAATGATGTTCCAAGATCGGCCTGAAAGCCTTCCGGCCCTCGGAGAAAAAGCACCGAATGAGACGCACGCAGTGACTGCCGTGTCGCCCGCCTAAATTCGATAAGTAGTCTATTACGATCATCGATACATTCGACTGCACTTTCGAAGAAATCCCAAAGTTCCACAGTTTCAGCCGAGGTCGATCGCTGAAACTGCGTCATTTGATGACCTCGCACACCCTGTTCCTTAAGCATTGCAATTAACGAATGCTTTTCGGCTACCTCCTCAACGAGGGGGAGCAGCTCTCGTAGGCGAATCAAACTTTCTGGGTAGGAAAGATATATTTTAGCTCTACCGGCCATTCGCGCTTGTTCGAAAGGCAACGTACTTGGCTCTCCAACGAAAATAGTCGCACATTGAACAAGTGACCTTGGCAGTTGGTTCTCCATCGCGGCGTCCAGAACAACTACCGCGCTAAAAGAGACCGAAACACCCGAAGGAAAATCTTGCTGAGAGAGTCTTAACGCAATCTTCCCTGGCAACAATTGCCGCTCCCAAGCGTCAGCAAGAGTATCGTCCTTTGTTGCTAGGATGACAAGGGTTGACATGGGAAATTTACTCGGAAAACAGCCCCAACACCGACTTCATGAGGGTCGACTGAAATGGAAGCATGAACATTGCCGAGAATATCGCTACAAATCGCAAGTCCGAGTCCAAATCCTGATGACTTTGTTGTCTGGAATGGCTGGAATAATTTCGGCCTAATTTCCGGTGAAATTCCCGGTCCACTGTCCGAAATTGACATCTCAAGCCCGACGGAGGTATTCCGCGTTGAAACCTTAACCCATCTCTCCTTCGAATTCGCCTCATCGACCGCTTGCATGGCATTAAAGCATAAATTGAGCATTACTTGCTTAGCTGCAGATGCGTCAGTAAACGCTCGGTCTGGCTCGGCCTTAAAATCCGTAAGCAGCTCTATTTCGCGATTCGCTGCTCTTGCGGCAACCAAATTGATACTGGCACTTAGCAATGGATGCAATTCGAGCAATTGCGCAGAATAGGCCCGCGGAGCGGCCAGATCCAAGAGCTGGTCAGTAAGTTGATCAATTCGAGTGACCTCATCCCCGATCAAACGAAAGAATTTCTGACGGAAGGCGGGGTCCTGATAGTGAGTCGGCAAGAGTTGCACAAATGTCTTTATCGACACCAATGGATTGCGAATTTCGTGGGCAAGGCTGGCGCCGAGCAACCCCACCGTGGCGAGTTGCTCGGTATGCTGAATTTTGGCCGAAAAGTGAGCCCGTTCAAGTGCGCCTTCGATAATCGAAGCCAACTCCATTAACTGAGTGACCTGCGGATAGGTAAATGGACGTCGGGATGCACTAATTCCCACTCCCAAGACAACGGTTAAAGCAAGTCCCTCCTCTATAACAACTACCCCGAGCTGTTTCTCATGCAAAAAGCGCTGAAGCGCGAGGCGCTCGGGGGTTGGTCGCTCGCGGGCCAACCGCTCAGGAGTTGCCCACCGCAATTGCTGGATCGCCTTCAATTCCGTGCTAGTGTCCAATAGCTCAATTGATCCGCCAATGACTGACCGCCTATTTCCCGAGAGAATAATTGCCCTTTCAGAATGACCCCAGCCAGCTAGAACCGCCACAAAAGCCTCTTCCAATTTATCAATTCGGCGTTCCCGTTGTGCCGCGGCGTAGGCGGCGTGCCGTGCCGAATTCCCCTGCGGATAGAATTCGAAGATCCTATCCAGCGACTCTTTCACCATCGCAGCCAGCCAAAGCGCGAACGAAACGGTTACCATCAACGCTACCGGCCCAGACAACATTTCCGCTAATAGCATATCAATAGCATACGCTGCTACCGCCACGATCGTAACCAAACAGAGTTTCTGGATGGCAACCATCAATATCTGACGCGCGTTAAACACCCGGCTTGTCGTGATAGCTATTACTGTGACGGTGTAAAAAACCATGACAATAAAAGGCTGAATTCTAACCAATATCGGCATATGCAATACGGCACGCATCGCCATAAGCAAAATAACGACGAAAGCTGCCGCACTTCCACCAAGCAGAATAATCTGCAACTCCATACGCCTAACTCCGTTTTTTGCGCGCATTTGCCGAAGAGTTTGTCGGCAAAGAAGCGCATATACAATCAGCAAACCAGCCATATATGCATAGTATCCTAAATTAAACGACAACCTCCCTTCTTTTTGATCTGATGCCACAAACCACTCAGTTAACGTAATAGCAGCGAGCATAGTGCATGAAACAACCCATGCAGCACCCTTAATGAATACACTCAGCACCGAACACACTTCACTCGCGATGGCTTCTTTAATGAACCATATCGGAAGAGCAATGTATGCTCCTACTAGCGAGGTCGTACGCATCCAGAACTGCCCATTCACCCCCCCCTGAAGCGCCTGATCCAAGCAGATCAGCCAGAGCGCGACATGAAGTGAGGCCGCGAAAAATGCGCGATTGACGGCGCGCTGCGGATTCGACCAGAAAGCGGCAAAGCCCACGATTGAGGCCGCGACCGCAATCACGACAGTCGAACTAAAATTTAGCGATGAAGCACCAAGCATGCGTTCGTGCCGGACAAGCCGTGGGCGTTTATGAGTACGTTATCGTGGCTAACAAATCGGGCGACCGGACTTAGATTCAATGCACACGCTGGATCGGGATACGTCCAGTTTACCGTCGGAGGGAGGAACCCTTCCTTCAATCCCAACGCAGCGCAACCGGCCTGAATCGCACCTGCCGCTCCAAGCGGATTACCGACCGCTCCTTTCAACGAGTATACCGGTAATTCCCCCAAATTCTTGCCGAAGAAACGCATCATCATCATGGCCTCGGCGGCATCAATCGTCTTATGCCCCGGCCCCCACGCGCTGACGGCTTCGATTTCGTGCGGTCTCAACCCGGCATTACCCACCGCAAGGCGCATTGCCTCAAGTAACCCGCCACACGGCTGATCCGAAGCATCGGATGCATAGCCATGCCCTTCGATATGGGCGTACGCTGCCCCGCCCTGTCCCTCGGCCTCGAGAATCATCACACAGGCGCCTTCGCCGATGACGCCCGTAGTCCGCCACTGATCGAATGGGCGGCACTGCCGTTCCGGAAATTCCGGGTTTCCCGGTGCCAATCCCGCCAACTTCAGCTCGAGCATTGGGTGGAAATGCAATGGCGCCTCCGTGCCGCCACACACCGCAATATCCACCTCTCCCGTGGCGATCATGTCTGCCGCCTTTCCAATTGCATCCAAGCCGGAGCAACAAGCGCTTTGTAGCGACAACGTCCGCGTCGTGCCGCCGATCAATTCCCCCACCGCCGCGCCAATTCCGCTCACCAATGCGCTCGCCACCGAAGTGGGCAGAGCACTGACAGGCCCATGGCGCAGGATCAAGTCCACACCTTTATTGATCGTCCCGAAATCCATCAGAGTCGCGCCTATCATTACCAGCGCGCCACGATTACGCAGCATAGGTAACGTCAGACCCGCATCCTCCGCCGCCTGCACAGCCGCGACCAGCGCAAACTGCGTATGCCGCGGCATGCGCTTACTGTTCACTCCCTTCAAATAGCGCTCGAGCTTAAACCCTTTGACCTCGGCGCCGACAAACGCGCCCGCCTCATCCGGAAAGCGGCTCAGCAACCCAACCCGGCTGATAGGTTCCAAAATCCCCCGACGAAACTCATCTCGGCCCACGCCCGCCGGTGTTACAAATCCAAGCCCGGTGATTTTGACTCGCCGTCGCTTCATCCCTGCGAAGCCACGGGGAAAACGAGGCGAACCGTCGTTCCCTTGCCGAGTGCAGATTCGAGTGAAAAAGTCGCGCCATGCGTACCGGCCAGGTGGCGGCAAATACTCAAGCCCAGTCCGGTGCCTGTAGCCTTGCTGCTATATCCTCCATGAAGCGCTTTTTTTACCCGGTCAGGATCCATGCCGGCACCATTGTCGGCGATCGTCATTTCCAGCTGATCACCCTGGCGGGTAAACGAAGCCATCAACCGGGTGGTTCCCGCCTCCAGGGAGTTCTTAAACAAATTCTGGAGCACGCGCATGAGCTCGAACTTGGAGCCACGCACCCAAGCCTCATCCAAACCGATGCATTCAATTGCAGCATTACCGAAGAAGATTACGTCCCTTACTTCCTTCGCAATCTTGACCAAATCCACGCGCTGAAACTCCAGAGCCTGCTTGGACGCATGCCGCCAATTCTCTGACAGGTGGTGACAGTACTCAGCCGCCTTTTCCACCATCGTAGCATACTCGATCACCTTCCTTGCCGCCTCAGGATCGCGTCGGGCAAGCACCGCAGCCTCATCGGCAACCAACGCCGCGTAACCGATGACAACCGTCAAAGGGTTGTTCAGATCATGAACGAGCTCTACGGATGCCCGCGCCTGCCAAATCTGGGGCTCGTTTTGCTCGATTTCGCGCCGGAGCGTCTCATTCATCCCCTGAGCCTCAGCCGCGGCTTGAGCCTGCGTGCGACGCAATCGCGTTGCCTGCGTTTGCTTCCGCACCGACTCGACCAACTCTGCAATATCCGGCGGCTTGCGCAAATATTGGTTGGCGCCGTTCACCATGGCCTGTTGCGCAGTTTGCAGGGTGCCGTATCCGGTCAACATGATCACCGAAACATACGGGTCGATTTTGCGTAACTCCTCCAGCGCCCTGATCCCATCCATCTCGGGCATTCGGATATCCATTACGACCGCGGAGTATTGCCGCAGCTTGAGCTTTCCCAGCGCCTCCTTGGCTCGTTCCGCCGTATCCACAGAAAACTCGCCCGAAAGACTGAACGCGATCGACTCACGCGGACCATACTCGTCGTCAACCACCAGAACGGGAGGTTTTTCGGTACCTTCCGTCGGCGCCAAAGCCGTGGATTTCTGGGTCAGCATGCTAGGATTGGTGGTGAAGTGGTTCTAAATCGAGCGCGCAGCTGACGGCTGCACAGCATAACGCTGTTTGCAGCGGGGTCTCATAGGTGTCAAGGCGCGCATCGAAGGTTGCCCTACACGATTTCACCCATGAGTTTTGCCCGTGTGAATCAGCTCTTGGCCGCCGTTGCCTCCGCACTCTTTACCGCCGCCTTAGTCTGGTTTTTTCTCCGGGCCCGTGAGGCCGCCTTGCTCGAGCGCGTTCGGGCCCGCGAAACCGATGGGCAACGGCTAAACTCCGAACTAGCGCACCTGCGGAATGAATGCACCCGACTCACGGTACTTAACGCCCAAGTCAGCACACAACTTGAAGCGGAGAAGTCCGCCCGCGAAAGACTAATCCATGAATTCAAGGCAATCTCGGCCGACGCCCTAAGAACCAACCGCGCCGACTTTCTTGAGCTGGCGACGCAGTCGTTCGGCCAACTCCAGCAACAGTCCGCCGGTGATCTCGAACAACGGAAACAAGCGGTCGAAGCCCTTATAAAACCGCTCCGCGATTCCCTCGAGAAGGTGGACAACAAGATCAATGAAATCGAGAAAGCCCGCGCCGGAGCGTATGGTGCTCTCGGCGAGCAGCTGAAGGCACTCAATACAGCCCAAATGCAGCTCCAAAGCGAAGCCACCAAACTTTCCACAGCCCTTCGCTCCTCAACCTATGCCGGCAGTTGGGGCGAGCTACAACTAAGGCGCGTCGTGGAGATGGCGGACATGCTGCCGTATTGCGACTTTACCGAACAGGAAACATCCGGTGGCCTTCGCGCCGACTTGGTTGTGCGGTTACCAGGAGGTCAACGTATCGTCGTCGACGCCAAAGCCCCGCTCGAGTCATTCCGAGCAGCCGGCGACACGACCGACGAGTCCATACGCGCAACCCGCATGATCGAACATGCCGCCAAAGTTCGGGCGCACATCGATGCACTCGGAGCAAAGAACTATTGGGAGCAATTTCAGCCGGCGCCGGAGTTTGTCGTGCTATTCCTTCCCGGCGACCACTTCCTTACCGCCGCACTGCAGACCGACAACCAATTGATCGACCGTGCGCTCACCCGGCGGGTTTTGCTCGCAACCCCCACAACCCTCATCGCCCTGCTCAAGGCCGCCGCCTACGGCTGGCGCCAGGAATCAGTATCCAAGAACGCAGACGAAATCAGTGCTTTGGGCCGCGCTCTTTACGATCGCGTGGCCGGCTTCGCCGACAACCTCGACAAGATCGGACGCGGCCTCGATAGCGCGCTTCGTGGTTACAACACTGCAGTCGGTTCCTTTGAGGGCGCGCTTCTTCCCGGCGCCCGAAAATTCGCTGAACTCGGCGCCAAGGGAGCCAAAGAGCTATCAGCTCCCAGCCAAGTCGAAATTGCCCCGCGAGAAGTGGTCAAGAAGGCCTGAGACTATGCGGCCCCATAACCCCGAATATATCCGGAACAATTAGAGCCCATCAGACGTAGTGCCTCAGCTCTGAGCGGTAATAGGCGATGGTCTGTTGTAATGCCTCACGCAACCCGGTGCGAGGCACCCAGCCCAGTTTTCGCCCAATCAGCCTGTCGTCCGCATAGTAGTCGCCTATATCGATTTTCTTGCGCTCGCCGGGAAACTCTCGGACCGAAAAAACGCCGCCGTCGTTAAGCTCGACCAGGAACTCGGCCAGTCGCCGAAGCGTGACTCGAGGCGGTCCACCGAGGTTAAAAACCTGCCCCACCGCCTCGGGCCGAGCCGCCGCAAGCAAGAATGCGTCCACCGCGTCATCGACATAGGTGAAGTCACGCAACTGCTCACCACCCCAAACCTCGAACGGCCGACCCTCAACCAAGCACCGGATCCAAACCCCCACAAACGTCTGCCGGGCATCCTTGATCCGCATCCGCGGTCCAATCGTATTCGTCAACCGCAAGGCCGTTGCCGCGATACCGTGGACCCGCGAGTACAAGAGATGAAATGATTCGCCCGCCATCTTGTTGATGCCGTTGACGTCGACCGGCCGGAGCGGGTGCTTTTCATCCACGGGCAGGTAGTCCGGCTTACCGTAAATCTGCCTGGTGCTGGCAAACACGATACGAATCGTCGGATTATGCAGTCGGCAGGCCTCCAAAATCGCCAACTGCGCCCGACAATTGATATCCAGATCCGTTTGCGGGTCCGACATCGAATCCATGTGGCTCGTCTGCCCCGCCAAGTTGAACAGGTAGTCCTGACCACGCACCAAGCTCGGAAGCCTCGGCCAATCGCGCACATCCGCCACATGGACCTTAATCCGGCCGGCAACGCCCGCGAGATTCCGCCGGTTACCGCCGTACTCGGGGACCAGACTGTCAACAATTGAGACCCGAGCCCCCATCCCGACGAGCCGACGAGCGAGATTGGATCCGATGAAGCCCAAACCTCCGGTAATCAGGATGCGCTTACCCGCAAACACGCGGCTGACATTCGTGATGGGACGCATCGGTCCTCGAAGGAAAGACCGACCCGGCCCAACGCGCCAATCCGAAAATCAACGCGCCATTGGCACCGCTGGGGTGACCGAAAAGCAAAATACCGATACGCCGAGTAACCGCGGATCACCCGACACTGCAGTCGGCGGTCGGGAAAGTTTTAGCTTCAGGAGCGACTTACCAGGCGGAACCGAAATCGGCTTAAATTGGCGCACGCCACGGCTGACGCTCACTTCAGTATCGACCTCGGCGGCACTGGATTCCCCGCTCATCGATATAACGAGCGGCACTGGACTCCATCCATCGATCGCACAGCTGAGCTCCAGTGCATAGGGCTGAGGGTTCTCCACCTGCAAAGTAGCGTCTCCCTTCGTCCACTGCCAACGCTCCACCGAGCGGCCGGCCGATTCCTCGGGATACCATCCGTCCTTCGGGCTTACTCGCAAGAAACCGGGATGCCGCGTATCGACCAGGGCGTAGCGGGGAGTAATCTGCCGCCGGCCTTCTCCCGCCAAGCGCAAGGACACCAAGCCGGCTTCAAGATCCCATTCGCCGCGCAGCGGCGTGCTCCAACGCGCCTCATACGTATCGGTGAGGAAATATTGCTCCTTCCGCAGAAGAAAAGCGCTCGCCCACAGCCGCGACCACATGTCGCGCTCCGCGAAAATCATGTTCACCGATTTCACGTCAGCCATCGCCTCGATCCGGCGCAATTGGACCAGTTGCCCATCCACCCGGAGCGACGGGGCGCTCAGGTGCCAGACGAACATGCCACACGCCATCACGTTAAAGAGCACCACTACGCCGCCGGCCGCGCTGACGAGCAGCCACTCGTGGAGGCGCCGCCCAAAACGCAGCGTCGCCCACCAGCAAAGCGCCGGCAACAACAGCGGCTGAAAGACCGCGAAAACCTTATAGGCGTCGTAGCTGGCATTCGTGCCCAACATCACCCCGCGGGCTTGCAACGCCAAGTAAGGCGCCAGGACCGGCACCGTCAGCGCAAAGACAGTCCACACCGCGCGCGGGCGGCGGGAGGCCTCGCGGATCAAGACCCAAACCAACAGGGCCACGACGCCGGCACTACAAATCCAGCGCAATCCGAATGCCTCCCACGCCTCAAGGTCTGGCCCCCGGACCATCCCGAGCCAACCCTCGGCGGATAGTGCCGGAACGCGCCAACCGAAATCATATGCACGGAGCAGGGAGAATCGTTCCGCCAAGCCCTCGACCCGCGCCCATAACAGTCCGCTACATGCCAGTAACGGGAGCAGGAGAACCCCGGTCCAACGCGCGAACTTAGCCCACTCCCTCCGCCAGAGCGCCAGTCCGCCGGCGTAGGCCACCGCCGGCACGAGGCAAACCAGCAGAAAGAAATTGTAACTGCCCAGCACGAGCCAGTAGCCGATTCCCGCCACCGCGGCAAACTCCAGCCCGCGACGCCATGACAGCCGTATCCGCCAAAGCGCCACACCACACCAGGTGAGCAATGCAACGGACTGCGCCGCCAGCAGCTGACCGGGTGCCCCGTGGGCGTACGCGTACCATGGGACGGGACTCAACCCGAATAATCCCGCGAGGATCAGGCTCACCCCGCCGCTGTGCCCGACCACCGCACGCGAAACCCAAAACACGATCGGCAACAGTCCCGCCACCAAAACCCCCGTGAACACGGTCGTGATTTCATGCGGCGCGCAGCGCAGCACGGAGCCGTTTAGGGCGATCAACGCCGAAGGCGTAAAATGATTCAGGTAAATCCAGTAGTCGAAGAAGTTGTCGACCGATTGCACGCGCACGACCTCCGTGAGCCCGAGGAACCCCTCCCGGTCCGTCTGCGCGAACTCCATGAGAACCCGCGCTCCCGCCGCGTAGTCGGCCGCATCGCAACTGCCGAGGGAGAGGGTCGTCAGTGACTTTGAAGCCAAAGCCAACGGCATCACCAGCAAAGCGAGACATCCGACCACCAATGCCCAAACGAGGCCGAACCGGCCGACTTCGACCCACGTCCTTTGGATCCCGTTTCGCGCCACCGCCACCACCAACAGAACGAGCGGAATGAACTCACTCCAAAGTCCATAGGCATTCGTGCCGCGCCACCCTGCATGGGCCCCGGCCCAAACCATCGCGGACTGCAAGGCGAGACCGGCGGGAACCACCAGCGCCGGCCAGAATCGGCGCCAGCGCGGAGGCATCGTTAGCATCGCCGCGCCCGCGCCCCAAAACAGCACGTGCAGCAAGAGCGCGAAGGCGACGGGAAAGTGGATCATATTCGGCGCAGCCGCGTCACGTTGCCGCCGTTTGCCCTGTTACGGCTTGCGCGCCGCTCCAAACACCGATGTGCCCCAAGCCCAGTTGCCACCAAGTCGCCGCCACGCGTGCTCGATCGCCATCAGCCCGCCGAAGACCGCGTCAACCGCCCGCGGATAGTCCTTCACATCACTCGTGTCGCGGCGGGTTCGAAAAAGCTTCCGCTTGGACCACACGACCGGAAGCGGCAGCGCGTTCCAATGGGTGGTGTGCGCTCCGGAAAATTCCGCCCCCCGCAGGAGTCCTGCGATCTCCGGCCGCGTGTAGCGGTGCTTCGTCTGACAGGAGTCGTCATGGTACGACCACATCCACATGTAGGCCGGTACGTTGATGACCACCACTCCGCCGGGCTTCAGCACGCGGAAAAACTCCGCTGCCGCCACCTCAGGATTTTCCACTTGGCACACCACGTCGGCTGAAATCACCGCGTCAAAACTGGCGTCGGCAAACGGAAGCGCCGTGATCGAGGCGACCCGCAGGTCGACGCCTGATCCGCACCGCCGCCGCGCCAAGTCGCATGCGATCGGCATAAAATCGATGCCGGCGTAATTCCACTCCGGGTGCCAGTCTTGAAAACGGAGGATGAGCCCACCGGTGCCGCACCCCGCATCCAGAACCCTGGCTCCGGGCTTGAGCACCGGCGCCAACTCGCGGCGAATGTGTGCGTGCAAGGACCGGAAGTACCACATGCGGTCCTCGACCTCGGCAAGCTTCAGGTATTCGTCGGTGTTCATGCGGAGCGTCCTCCTACACCGCCAGTCCCCGCCGAGGATTTCAACGTTCATTCTCCCGGCGCTCGCCACGCCGGCCTACTCTGGAAAGTTTTGCCAACCAGCGCTGCTATCCGTTGTCTCGCCCCTCGACCATGCCCACCCGCCATCGCTCGCCGCCCGTCGGGGGCGCCTTCTCCCGGCGCTTCACCGCATACGCGGGGCTGTTCTTCGACGAATTCGATCCGGGCTCAGCTTGGATTCGTGAATCGGCCGGCGTCACTCTGCCGCCCTTGGTCGGCGTCAGTGCGCTTTTAGTCCGAGGCGAAATCCACGCCCACCCGGACGCCCGCGGTGCGGAAGCCGGCGCGCCGGGTCTGGAAATTGCCGTCAATGGGACGCTCGTGTGCACTCTACCCGCTGGAAGCATCGGAGCGTGGGAACTGCGCGTACCGCTACCGGCAGCGGAGTCACTAGCGCTCTCGTTTCGGCTGACTGGCGTCGGCGTCACAAACACGCTTGCTTGGGCCGGCCGGGTGAGCGGCCTCGGCGCTTGGCAGCGTTTCCGGGCCCAAAATAAGAACCGGCAACTCCGTGTGGCTTCGATTACCACCGATGCCGGCGAAGTCGTGTTTGATTTTTCCCGGCGCGACGCGCCGTACTCGCCCGACTACGCCCGCCGGCACGCCAAGTTGGGACTCAACATCGTGGGCTTTCTCACGGCGGACCTCGGGGTCGGCGAATCCGCCCGCTGCATGGTCCGTGCCGCGGATGCCGCCGGGCTCACGCCCGCGCTGGTTCCGCTTAAGCTCAATTGCCGCAACCGCCTCGGGGATCAGAGCTACGCCGAGCGGCTGCAGGAAGCGAACCCGCATGATATCAATGTGGTGCACATTGATCCGCCGGCGGCCCGCGACCTCGATCATCACCACGGCCCGGCTTTCCGGGCGGACAAGTACAACATCGGTTATTTCGCGTGGGAGCTCCCCGAGTTCCCCGACGCCTGGATGCCGAGCTTCGATTATTTCGACGAGATCTGGTGCCCGAGTGATTTCACCTCGGCCGCGATCCGGGAAAAAGCTCCCGTGCCAGTCCTGACCATGCCGCACGCGATTGCGTTTCCGGCACCCACCGAGACCGCCAGCGCGCTGCGGGCGCGACTGGGCCTGCCCGCCGACCGCTTCCTGTTTCTCACGCTCTTCGATTTGAACTCCTACGCCGAGCGTAAGAATCCGGGCGCCGTCGTGGCGGCGTTCCGTGCCTCCGGCTTGGCGGAACGCGGCGCAGCGCTCGTGCTCAAAGTGCAGAATGTCACCGGCAACGAAGCCGACTTCGGGATGCTCCAGGCCAGCGTCCATGACCTTCCGGGGACCGTACTGCTGACCAACACGCTCTCCCGCGCCGACCTCTACGCGCTGGAGGCGGCCTGCGATGCCTTTGTTTCACTCCACCGTTCGGAGGGCTTCGGTCTCGCGGTCGCCGAGTGCATGTACCTCGGCAAGCCGGTCATCTCAACCAACTGGTCGGCGACCGCCGAGTTCGTCAACGCGGACAACGGGTGCCCGGTGCGCGCCCGGCTCGTCACCCTAGAACGCAACCACGGCCCCTACGCCAAGGGCTCAACTTGGGCCGATCCGGATCCGTTGCACGCCGCGGAATACATGCAGGCGCTGTTCGCCGATCGCTCGCTCCGGGCCCGGCTCGGGGCCGCGGCATGCGCGACGATCAAGTCCGACTTTTCGCCCGCGGCAATCGGCGCCCGCTACCGGCGCCGACTGGAAGCCATCGCGGCGTTCTGACGCGACGCGGACTCAGCGCGCAAGTTTGCGCAGCCAGATCTGTCCGCCGCCACCCCGCGCACACAACGGCATGTGCTCGCGGAACCACGCGTGCCTAGTGTTGAACAGCCAGCCGGTGAAGAGTTCGATGCGATAGTCTCTGTTGTTCATCAGGAACGCGCGAAGGAGGTACTGCTCGTTCCACGCCCGACCCTCGGCGAACCACTCGGGTGGATACTCGAGGTTGCCCGCCACATCGTGGATGTGGATCAACACACCCGGCGCGAGCGTGGGGAGAACGTCGAAGTAGAGGCGGTTCACGTCGCTACCGATCTTGCTCACGTGCGATGAGTCGATGAAGAGCACATCGTTTTCACCGAGCGCGGCAAAGATCTCCAGCGGCACCTCCTGCACGCGTTTCTCAATCAGCGTCACCCGACTTTCATCCTGCGGTCGAAGCAGCTGGCGGAGCCGCCTCATGTCGGGGTCGATAAACGTGAGCTGCAGGCCGCCGCCGAGCACCGTATCGTTGAGGTCGAGCATCGCGGCCGAACTAAAACCCGAGCCGACCTCAATGATCCGCCGCGGCCGCGCCTCGCGCAGCATGCTGTAGAGCATGATCGCGTCGTAGTGACCGTAGGAGGGATTATCCAAGTAGAAGCGCCGACCCGGCGTCTCCTTTTCGGGGAACGGCTGCTCGGCGTACAATCCCCTGAATCGCTCCAACCGCGCGCTCTGGCCGGCCTCGTTCAAATCGATCGCCGGAAACGGCGGGCCAAATCCACCGCGGGCAAACGCTTCGGTCACTTCGGCCGTCGACGGCAGCGGGGAGTAGAAGTGCCCCGGCGGAAAAAACCGGGCCCAGTCGCTTTGCGCAGCCCGCAACGAGGCAACCTCCGCGCGCAACTTGTCGTTGTCCCGGGCGAGTCGGCCGAACACCGGCAACCAACGGAGAAAGGAAGGAAGGCCTGAACTCATTTTCGATTACGGTCGCATACCCGCGGGCGGGACGACGATTTCCAAATTTGCGATCCGGAATGCCAGCTCGCGCGGATCGGCCCCGATCTTCTTCGCCGGCTGATCACCGGTAAAGGACAACCGGGTCTCCCCTGGAGCCAGAGTGAGCCCGAACCGAAATTCGCGAGGTTTGACCCCGGCGCTTTCGCCCCACAGCAAACGATCGCCTGAACCGATGCGGATGCGGCATTCGCCGTCCGCCGCGCTGACGAGGCCGCGAATGGTCACGGTCACCGCCACATCCGCGGCATTGGTGAGTCGTAATTCGGCCGCGCCCGTAGTCCAGCGCCACTGCTGCGCGAGGTGTTGCTCCGGCGCATACCACCCCTTGAGCGGCTTCACGCGAATGAGCGTCTGGGTCGTGGGGTCGCCCTTGAGAGCGAAAAATTCATGCGGGGGAGAATACTCAAAGATCGTGGCTGCGACCGTGAGATTGCCCGCCAGCAAAACCGGCAGCCAACGACGGCCGCGCGGCACAAGCACGTTGAACGCGAGGGTCATCGGCAGCAGCACGCGGGTCGACGCCCCCGGGAAACCTTCCCAAACCGGGGTGGAGAGAAAAGTCATCATCAGGGCGAACGCCGCGCCGACCCGCCACCAGCGCTCCCCCGGCCGACGCCGCAGAACAAAAAACGTCCACTGCACCGCGAGTGCCACGATCGTGACCAGCGACGCCCACGCAAGTTGTCCTCCATCAGGTCCCGTAGCCTCGCGCCAAGCGTAACGAAATTTTTCCGCGAAACCGACGAATGGCAGCGTGAAATTGCCCATACCCGGATCGTCGGCAGGCCCGAACTTCCACCGCACATAGCCCATCCAGAGGAACAGAGGCAGGGCAGACATGAGGAGCGTCGCAGCCGGGCGCCACCAGGAGCGCGGGGCCCGCCAATCGACCTCAAGGCCGGCACCGGCCAGAAGACTGGTTTCTTTGCCAAGGCCGGCCAGCGCAAGCGTCACCGCCCCCGCGCCGCGCCGACCGTCTTCCAGCCAGCGGAGTGCCAACGCGACGAGCAGGAGACTCGGCCCGTCGACGAGCGAGTGGCGCACGCTCATGCAGAGTCCGTGAGAGAACAAGACGAACGCCCAGCGGAGGAAATTCTCCCAGGTATTGGGCGGAAACCAGCGCAACAGGACCCAAGCCAACGCGAGCCAGCAGGCCACATTGAGCAACGCATGCGCCTGCACCACAGCCCCCGGTTGCCCGCCGCCGAGCAGCCACGCGGCCCAACAAAAGAGGATGCGTTTGGCCCGATACGGGAGGTTGTCGATCGCCTTGGTCAGCTCCGGATTGTCGAGCGTCGGGTACAACGCGAGCTGCACGTAATAGGCGCCGTCGTAGCCCGCGGATTTCTCATAGACGTGGTGCGGCGTCTGGCGGAGCGAAGTAACCTTGGTTTCCTCCAGAATATCGCCGATGGAGATGAGACTAGAGAAGCCGGTATCCGGCTGATAAAAGCGCGAAACGCACCACAGGAACACCAAGACCGCGGCGATAGCGGCCAGCGAGGGTCGGAGCCGGAGCACGCGGTACAACCGAAACCCGGAGCGGGTAGCCGAAGGGGTACTCATCCGCCGCGCCGCACGCCGCGGAGGCTGGCGGAACGACTCGGACCATGCGGGCGCTTGTCTTCCAATTTTGTCACGGACAGGTTGCGGCATCACAGAACGCGACCGCCTCATGTCAAATCCGAATCCCCCCGCCCCCGCCCCACGGCCGTCGCGTCGACTGGTTTGGTTGGGTTGCCTGGCCCTCGCGCTCTACGCTTGGTTTCTGGCGCACCACGGCACCGTGGTGGCCGGCGGCGCGGACTCATCTGGCTATTTCAACAGCGCCAAGCTCTTCACCGAAGGCCGGCTCGCCACCCCGCTGCGCGTGCCGCCGGAGTTTCTCGACGGCGGCAATTTCGAACCCCTGCATTTTCTGCCGCTCGGATTTATGCCGGCGGCGGATCGTTCGATCCTAAACCCCACTTATCCGACCGGACTGCCGCTGCACTTGGCTCCGGCGGCCGAGCTCTTGGGCTGGGAGTACGGAGCGCACGTGGTCTTTATCGGGGCCGCCCTCGGAGCCGTATGGCTGACCTACCTCTCGGCGCGAAGCTTGGGTCTAACGCCGGTCCTAGCCGGTGCGGGCGCGATCATGCTCGGGGCTTTCCCGGTATTTCTCTTCACCGCGGTGCAACCGCTCAGCGACACGCTGGCCACCGCATGGGCGCTCGCCGCCATCTACAGCGGGCTGCGCGCGGCGGAAGGGCGAAACGGCTGGGCCGTCACCAGCGGGGCGGCGCTCGCTTTCGCGGTCCTCGTACGGCCCAGCAATCTCCTGTTGGCACCCGCACTCCTTGTCCTGATCGGCTGGGATTGGCGCCGCTGGTTCAGGTTTGGACTCGGCGGAGTTCCTGGTGCCGCGTGGCAGGCTTTCTACAACCAGCATCTCTACGGTCACGCGTTGCGGTCCGGCTACGGCAATATTTCCGAATCGTTCGGCATCCACTTCGCTGGACCGACCACCCTGCACTTTGCCAAATGGTTAGCCATGCTGCTGCCGTCCGTCGTACTCGTGCTGCCGCTGGCCACCTTGACCCAACGCGGTTTCCGCCGCCGGGAACTGCTCGGGCTCGCCCTCGCATTCGGTGCGATCGCCGGCTGCTACGCATTTTACGAAGTATCGCACGAAGTGTGGTGGTGCCTGCGATTCATCCTGCCCGGCGTGCCCGCCTTGGTCCTTGCCGCCCTGCTGGGCGTCGAGGCACTCGCGCGCGGACCCGGGCAGCGGTGGCCGGTGACATTCCGACCGATCGCGGCCGGGGCGCTGGCACTCTGGGCCGTCGGCGCGTCGTGGTACTGGTCACCCCGCCTGAGCATCTACCTGATGCGACATTACGAACAGGCCTACGCCGACGGCGTGATCGCGGCAAAACAACAACTGCCGACCAACGCCGCGGTGCTCTGCGAAGCGTTCAGCGGAGCGCTCTATTTCAGCACGGAATTTACCGTGATGCGCTGGGACCAAATCAACACGGATGCATTCAAGAGATATTCCGCGGCGGCAGCGCGAACCGGCCGCCCCGTCTGCGCAGTTCTTTTTGATTCGGAACAAGAAGACGCTTTCCGCCGTTGCGCAGGCGAATGGACACGGATCGGAACCGTCCGTAATGTCGGACTTTGGCAACTCGCCCTACGCCCGTAGCCGCCATGCCCGCGCCCCTGCTCCTCGACCTTTCCCACACCTGCCATACGCGGGCGCGCACCGGTATTCAACGCGTGACGCGTTCACTCGCACTCACGCTGGGCTCGAACGCCCACACCGTGACGCATGATCCCTTTCGCAAGTTGTGGCGGCAACTGGAACCCTGGGAGGAGGCTAATCTCGGGGCGACTGCACCCACGTCAAAGCGTGGCGCAAAATGGCCGCTGACCGCACTGGTCCGTGGCCGGGTTGGCCATTGGCTCGGTTCTTCGGCCCCCTTGCCGGAGAACTCCGGCGTGCTAGTGCCCGAGGTATTTTCTCCAGCGGTCGCGGCCGCTCTACCGAAGCTTTTTGCCGCCACCCGCGGACCGAGGGTGGCCCTTTTTCACGACGCCATCGCCCTTAAGCTGCCCGAGTTGTCGCCACCCAAAACGGTCGCACGCTTTCCCGCATATCTCACCGAATTGCTGGCGTTTGACGGTATCGCCGCCGTGTCGGCGGATTCGCGCGAGGCGCTGATCGATTACTGGCGCTGGCTCGGGGTCGGCCGGACTCCGCTCGTGGAAACATTCCCGCTCGGGGTTGATTCCCTGCCGAAGGGCGCCACGCCCTCAACTCCGATCCGGCCCGTCGTGCTTTGCGTTGGCAGCATTGAGGGGCGCAAGAACCATCTCGCGCTACTGGAAGCATGCGAAACGCTCTGGGCGGGCGGCGCGGATTTCACGCTCCACCTGATCGGACTCACCCACCTGGAAACCGGGGCAAAGGCACGCGCAAGGCTGGAAGCCTTGCGGAACAGCGGTCGGCCGATTCGGTACGACGGTCCGGTCGACGACGCCATCGTCGAAGCCGCGTATGCCGGATGCTCGTTCTCGGTTTATCCCTCGCTGATGGAAGGCTTCGGCCTGCCGATCATAGAAAGTCTACGCCACGGCAAACCCTGTCTCTGCTCGGGAAGCGGCGCCTTGGGCGAATCCGGCCTCGGCGGCGGCTGCGTGCTACTCGGCCGGGTCGACGCCCCGACGCTCGCTACGGCCATCCATACTTTGCTCGCTGACGTGAACCGACTAGCCAGCCTGACCGCGGCAGCCCGGAAGCGGCGTTTCCGCTCTTGGCAGGAGTACGCCGACGCGCTGGTGAGTTGGATGCACGAACTGCAGCCAGCGGTCAGGATCAGGTGATCCCGGGGTGGCAAACCCGCCTTTCCGTTTGCAATAGATCTCGCCGCGACTCACGGTCTTGTCGCTCATGGCGTTATCCTTTTTCACGAGAAACAAGAAGGCTCTTCAAGCCCGCTGTCGCGACGACTATGCGACAAAAATGCGACTGAAGTACGCTCCGTACTATCACGCCATGGAGGCCCAAAAGGGCACGACAGTGAAGTTGGATGGCAAGGACACGATCATGCTGTCCAGCAACGATTATCTTGGGCTCTCGTTCCACCCGAAGGTCATCGAGGCCGGCAGGGCCGCGATGCTGAAGTGGGGTACGAGTACGACCGGGGCCCGGACCTCAAACGGTTCGCGCCGCTTCCATACCGAATTGGAAGAAAAGTTGGCTACGTTCCTCGGTCGCGAGGCCTGCCACATTCATGTGGCCGGGTATTTGTCCTGCCTCTCGAGCGTCGCTTCGTTCGCGCAGAAAGGTGACGTGGTGTTGGCCGATAAGAACATCCACTCCTGTTTGTGGGATGGCATCCGCCTTTCGATGGCGACGGTAGAACGCTTTTCGCACAATAGTCCGGACGATTTGCGCGCAGTCCTCGGAGCGGTCAGCGCCGACTCGACCAAGATGATGGTGGTCGAAGGCGTTTATTCGATGGAGGGCCATATCGCCCGGTTGCCGGAACTCACCGAGATCGCGGAGGAACACGGCTGCTTCACGGTCCTGGACGACGCCCACGGTTTCGGGGTACTCGGCAGGCAAGGGCGCGGCACCGTCGACCACTTCGGTCTGAACGACAAAGTCGACGTAGTCTGCGGGAGCATGTCCAAGTCACTCGCCAGCACCGGCGGTTTTGTCGCCGCTTCCAGCGAAATCATCGAATACCTCCGCACACATTCCAAGCAGACCATTTTCTCCGCCGCGATCAGCCCCAGTCAGGCGGCGTGCGCCCAGGCGTCTTTGGAGATCATGCAAACCGAGCCGGAGCATCTGGAGCGGCTTTGGGCGAACACCCGCAAGTACCGGGCAATGCTGAAATCACTCGGATTGGATACCTGGGAGAGTGAAACCCCCGCCGTGCCCATCGTGCTCGGCTCGAAGGAGCGCGTCTATCCCTTCTGGAAGGCACTACTCGAGAAGGGAGTGTTCACCGTTATGTCCATCGCTCCGGCGGTACCAGCCGGCAAGGATTTGATCCGCACCGCCATCTCGGCGATGCACAGCGATGAACAGTTGGAGAAGATCGCAGAGGCCATGGCTTACGCGGTGAAGAAGATGTGACCCGAGGGCGCGGGCCGGCCGCAGTTTCCCAGTTTAGCGCAAGGGGACCGGCCTTTCCAGCAGGCTCTCCCGCAGCGTTTTCATCAAGGCCTGATACTCGGGCGAGTCGGTCTCGTTGGAGAATAAACGAAAGACCGCCACGACCCCAGGCCACGCCTTGAGTCCGGCCGTGAGGTGCAGGTACTCCCCTGCTGGGACTTCCGCTTTCCCGATCAAATTGGCGTCTGTAAAAACGCAGTAGGTCCCCGCACCGGTTCGCGGCTCAAGTTCCTCAAATTGCATCCCCTTCTCCTGGGAGGAGCCAACGTATTCCCTGAACAGATCGTTCATCATTTCCCGCCGCGCGCGCGGGCTACTCTGGCGCGCTTCGGCATCGGGCAGAAACGCAATTTCCAAGCTGTGGCGCTCCTTGGCGTCAGAGAGCCGGAGTGCAATTTCCCCCGTATTGTCCCCGCCCTTCGCCACCGTAAATCCGATCGGAGGAACCACTGAAATTTTACGCGAGCCAAAAATGAGCACGCTTTCCTCGCGGACCAACCCAGCGGCAGAAATCATCAACCCGCTGAGAATGAAAATAACCGAATGGCGGAGCCACATATTCATAGGACAGACAGGAGAGGGAAAGGACGTCCGCAATAACGCGCATCGATCATCGGAATACGACGCAACCGACGGCGCAACTCTTGGGGACCTTATTTAGCTGGCTAGGTCCTCGCCGGCTTAAAGCCGCTCGCAAGCAGGGTTTCGAAATGCGGTTCCGCCGGTTCCCGCGATACCGCCGTGACCTCAACTTTGGTGAAGCCCGACTTCTTGAGAAACAAGTGTAACGCGCTTTCCTTAAAACCCAACCAAATGTCGGCGTACACCTCCCGGGCTTTTTCAAAGGTGTGCTCGTTGAGGTCGAGGATGAGAAGTTGTCCACCCGATCGAAGAATACGAAACGCCTCGTCCACAGCCGTCTGCGGATGTTGCGCGTGATGCAGGGCCTGGCTCAGGATGGCGAGATCGACCGACTTGTCCGGCAGCGGCACATTTTCAATGTCGCCCAACTTGTACGTGAGGTTTTCCAAGCCGTTTTTTCGGGCCAGATCTGAACCCACTTCAACCATCCGCGCAGAATTATCGATACACCACACCTGACGGGCACGGTGCGCCAACAGCTGGGAGAGAAGCCCCTCACCTGCCCCGAGGTCGGCGATATCAATCGCCGGAGTTAGCCGCAGGGCCAAATGACCGATCGCCTCCCATGAGCGTCCCGGGCAGTAGTTTTTCCCCAGCCGGCCGGCAATCAGGTTGAAATACTGTTCCTGCGTCCGGCGCCGTTTCTGCAGAATACGTTCAAGATTCTCCCGGTCTTCGGCCATCATGGGCAGATCAAGCACGGAATCGATGGCAGCCCGAATCAGGACAAGCACCTTGGGCGGAAGATTGCCACGCGCCGAGTAAAAGGCGTTCTTTCCCTCCCGACGATCGGAGACGAGGTTGACGGTGCGGAGCAGCCCCAACTGGGAGGAGATTCGCGATTGGCCCATGCCAAGAATCTCCTGTAACTCGGCCACCGACAACTCCTCCCTCAAGACCAAAGCGATCAAACGGAGGCGGGTAGGGTCGGAAATGACCTTTAGGATGTCCCAGGAGGGATTCAAAGCGGCAAAACGCTGAAGCCGGCGGAGTTCGATTGCAACAAGGAGGTGCACACGACGACGCAGTCAGCTGTCAGCAGACCCAAAAAAGCCGCCCGATTGCTCGGGCGGCGGGCTCAAAACTAAAAAATCAGGGAGCGTAGGTGATCGTGCGGGCGCCCGCGACACCGTCGATGGTGATCGTGATACCCTGGGTGTAGGCCAAAGGATAGGCCTCGCTGGCAACTGTGTTCAGGGCCTTCACGTAGTTCGTGGCCCCGACCAAACTCGAAGAGTTAGCGTAAGATGCTCCATTCTCGAGATAATATTGATCCGCCGCGGCCGCCATCTGCCGGGCATTGTTGAGCACGGCCTTGTCTTGGGACGCAACCCGGACCTTCTGGAAGGCGGGAATCGCCATCGCTGCCAGGAGTCCGATGATGACCACTACGATCATGATCTCGACGAGTGTGAAGCCACGGGTGCGCCGGCGAGGGGATTGAATGGTGTAGATCATATTCTGTTCGGTTTGGAATCAGTGGCGGATTAATACGTAGGAACGCTCTAGCAACCTGAAGAAACATTACCGTTTCTGATGCAAAGAGCGAGACGCAGCAGGGTAATAAAGGTTTCAATTTCCCCGCGTGACTCGACCCGATCCAACCATCTCGAATGCTCCCATGGGGCCGAAAAAAAGGCCGGACCCGTTTGGGCCCAGCCGGCGAACGATCTAACGCTTAAACCAGAACTCAGGCGCGATTAGCGTAACGGGTGATACCGACAATCGTGTACTCTTCCTCGGTGCCGCCCGCCTTTACCTTCACGGTCTCGCCCGGCTTCTTACCCAGAAGCGCCGCGCCAAGCGCGGTCTTGTAAGAAATGATGTGCTTTTCCGGATCACCATCCCAAGCACCCAGCACAGAATAAGTCGTCGAAGAGCCGTTGGCATGGCGGACGTCAACGATCGTACCAACGCCGACCTGATCCGTAGACGCTTCCTTGAAATCGGTCACCCGGGCCCGGCCGAGGTCGCGCTCGAGCAGCGTCTTTTGCGCCATCAGGACCTGCTGGTCCTGCTTCGCCATCTTGTATTCAGAGTTTTCCTTGAGGTCACCGTGCTCTCGCGCGGTCGCAATTGCTTTGGAGTTCTCCGGGATTTTCTTGGAGACGATCGTCTCATACTCCTCGCGTTTACGGTCGTAACTGACGCGGGAAACCAACAACTGCTCCTCCTTGCTCTCCGCATCGGCGGCGACAAGGGACTGGATCTTCGGGAAGATTTTGATGAACCGCGCGAGGAGGGACTTCTTGGTCAATTCCTCGAAGCCTTGGTTCAGCATCAACGTGTTGGCCAGATCGCGGGCAGTCTCCGGATCTGCAGTCGAGAGCAAATCGGAAATAAGATCAGTATCCTCGCTGAGGATGTCCGCGAGCGGAATGCGACGGGCACTCGAAGCCTGCAGCGCCTCGTAGTCGATCGCGAAGAAGATCGCGCTGAGGAGGCGCGGGGTAATCAGGTCATTCAGTAGCTTGGCAAATTTTTTCGAGTGCCGGTTCTTAACAATCCAAAGCAACACCGGGGCACGTAGGTTCTGCTCCGTCTGCCAACGCTTGAGCGTGGCGGCGAGTTCGTCGGCGTGATCGTGCTCGATCAGGAAGTTGATACATTCGGTGGTGAACTTGCCCTGAGAGGTCTTGAGCAGGTTGAACAGCACATCGCGCGCTTCGATCGGGTGGGTCACCTGGATCAAGTCGAGGAAGCGGGACTGGAACTGCACCGGAATCTTCTCCGAGATTCCAACCAGATCACGAATATTGGCGATGATCGTCGCCTGCGTCGGCTCAAAATTATTCTCCGCCCCGACCGCCTTGGCCAGATCGTCACGCACCGCGGCACCGTAGAGGCGCTCCGCAGAATCCAGCTGATTCGAATCTTTGACCGCGTCAGCCACACCCTTGAGGACAACCGTCAAATCCGCCTTTACGTCCTTTCGACCGAGGGCGGACATCAAGTCCTCAGCCAACGCAATCCGACGACGGGCCGAACGCGTGCCGATGAATTGTTCCAGAATCTCATCCTCCGCCGAAACAGGTGTCTCCCGCACGATGTAGCACTCGGTCTTTTTCTCCGGCACGGCGATACGGGGGTCTTTTGCCACCAATTTCTTGGCGGCCGACCACCACTTCTTGAATTTATCTTCGCCGATCACTTGGGCGAGGGTGATCTCCAACTCAATCACAGTGGCGGCCTTGTTCGGATAAGCCTCCAATGCTTCCACGACCAGCTGTGCGGGATTGTCGGCGACCAACTCCGCGATCCGCTTGGTGTCGGTCTCCTTACGCACGAGCAGGTGCTTTTCCGGAAGCACATCCATGGTGTTGATGCAAAAGGCCGGATCCATCGGATGCGCCTTCTTGCCCTTGAAGTCGATGATCAGGCGCTGAGCGCCCTCGTCGTAGGTCTTGATCTGACCGAATCCCCAGCTGCGGTGGACCACATAAGCGCCCGGTTCCATGGCCTCTAACTTGGGCTTGGCCGCCTTGAGAGACGGCGATTTGGCGATGAGCGCGGAAACGGCTTCGGAATTCATGATTGCGTGTGGGAGGACCTGAACGGGAGAGTAGAGCGGACAATGTTCTATCTTGTCAAACCGAGTGTCGATCTGATCACCAAACGCCTCCTACCCACCCGACAGGAGGTTCTATGAGCGCGCCCGCATCGGCGGTCCGGCCTTCCCCGGCCTGGACCAACGCCGCCAACCTCATCGCACGGTGGCTTGACCGGCGCGAGCGGGCCGACGCCCTGCTGGACGCACTCCCGCGCACAATCGCCGGCAGCGAGCGGGCCCGCACCCAGCACCTCGTACTCGGGGTGATCCGCCATTCGGGACGAATCGACGCCGCCCTTGGTCGACTCATCTCGCATCCGCCCCGCTTTTCCACCCGCGCCGTACTTTTCATCGCGGGATTTGAATTAATCGAGGCCACTGCGGACAACGATTCTGGCCGAGTGGCGAAAATCGTCCATCACGCGGTAGACCAGACCAAGGTTTTAGCGAGTCCGGCCGAGGCCCGCCTGGTCAACGCGGTTGTACGCAAACTCGCGCCCCTGATGGCGACGCCTGCGCCGACGCTCAATCTCAGTCCCGACGAGCTCGGGGAATATTTCTCCCACCCCGCTTGGCTCGTGCGAAGCTGGTTAGCGCAATTCGGACCCGAATCTACGAGGGCGCTATTGGAGTGGAACCAACGCCCCGCCACCGTCTACGCCCGCTGGCGGGCCGACGTTTCGACGGAGCCACCACCCGATTTCCTCAAGCCGACCGCCTGGGAGGGGACTTACGAAGTCACCTCGGGCCACTGGCCGGAGGTCGAACCGCTGCTCAAGGCCGGCAAACTTTATCTACAAGATCCCTCCACCCAACTGCCGGCTAAACTACTCGCACCACAAGCCGGTGAAACCGTGCTGGACCTCTGTGCGGCACCGGGCGGCAAGAGTCTTTTGCTGGCCGACACGATGAAGTCCGGCCGGCTGGTCGCCGTAGATTTGCCGGGTCCCCGCATCGACCGCCTCAAGGAAAACCTCTCGCGCATAGTCGGGGTCGAAGCCGCGCTCGTTCAGGCCGACGCGCTCGAAAATCTAGCCGTCGTTCTGCGCGAGCACCGTTTACCTTTAGAGTACAGCGCCGTGCTCGTCGACGTCCCGTGCTCCAACACGGGGGTCATGCGTCACCGCGTCGACGTCAAGTGGCGGTTGCAGGCCGGAGACTTCAAGAAGCACCCGCAACAGCAGCTGAGTTTATTACATTCGGCCGCCCGGATGGTCTCGCCCGGTGGACGCCTCGTGTATTCCACCTGCAGTATCGACGCCGAGGAAAACGAGCAGGTCGTGCGCGCGTTTCTCGCAAGCAAAGCCGGCGGGCCATTCGCACTCGATAAGAGCGTCATCAGCCGACCGTGGACCACCGGACACGACGGCGGGGCGGCGTTCCTCCTGCGCCGCGGGGTCGATTGACCGGCGCGGCCGAGCCCCCCGCTCAAGGGATTAAATCGAAGACACGCACGCGTTTCTCGGCCTCCGTGATACCGTTAAGCAAACTGAAGGTGAGCTCGGCTGACGCGGCCATAAGCTTCTCGTAACGGCGGAAATCCCACCGCGACACCGGCTCACCGTTGATGCGGGTCACCAAGTCACCACGCTGGATGCCGGCGGCCTCGGCGCCGGATCGCGGCACCACCCCCGCGACGCGCCAATAGGCCGGGGTCTTGCTGAAGCTCACTCCGGCGCTGCGCAAAGGTGGCGTCACAATCGGCCCTTGCGCCCCGCGCGAAAAAATCACCCGGTCCCGCCGCTGGTCGAAGCTCACCACAAAGTGCCTCAACATCGCCCCGCCGATGGAGGAAAGTTCATCAGTCAAATCAACGATCGGTTGCTGAAAAACCTGATCACCCAGCGTGAGATCCTCGGCCAAGCGCGCTACCTTCTGCGTGTGATCCCCCGAGATTGTACCCACGGTCGCCCCCACGGTCGGACCGGCCACGTAGACCGGCGCCACGCCGACCGGGTTTAGGCTGAACCAAGCATCACTGCCCGAATCGATCAACGCCACGAGCGAGCGGTCGCCAAGGCGCACCGTCACCAGCGGGGTTTTGCGCGCATCGTCGAACGGGATGACCGTCCCGACCATCGGCGGCACTTCCTGCCCCCGCTGCAAAACCAAGCGACCGCCGGGATAATCCAAGGTTAGGATCATGTCCCGGAACAGCGGGAAACCCAGCACCCCGTCGACCTTAACTCCCAGGTGCGCCGAGAGCGCGGCACAATCGTAAAGCAACACCTCGATCTCATCGAAGCGCGCCTCGCCCAAATCGAGCCGGCGCAAAGTCCCGCGCTGCAATTCCAAGACCGTACCGTCGGCGCCTGCCACGCGCACTCCGGGGGACGACGTCGGCGCCTCGCGGCCTTGGAGACGCCGAACCATGCCCGGCGAGAACAGGTTAACGGAGGAGCCCGTGTCGATGAGGAAGCGCGGCGTTCCGGCGCGGTCAGCCTTGCCCTCAATCAGGAAGAAGTTGCCGACGATTTGCGCCGGCAGCACCACCGCCGCAGCCGGGAGAGTGGCGCGCCCAGGTGGGGGGCTGACCGAGCGCGGCGCACCCGTTGAGCACCCGACCAACAACGCAAGAACGAAGGCCAATCCAAGCCACCGCCTCGACGGCGCCCCTTCCGCCCGATTCACCGGACGCGCGAGAGGTTCGAAGCTGGGAGGGCGAACCGCGCTCATTGTTCGGGCTTTGGCATCTTGCCGCTCAGCACGAGGGCTACGACGACCAATCCGGCGCCGGCGAGGTAAACGCTTAGGGAGCCAGCCGACCAAAATAAGATCCCGGCGAGCAGCGGGGTGATGGCCCGGGCCAGGGATCCGAGCGAACGAAAGATTCCGAGCACCCTGCCCTGCTCCGCGGGGCTGGCATAGAGTGAAATCAGCCCGGTGGTCGACGGGTTCACCAAGCCCGAGCCAAATACAAGCACGGCGACACCAACGTACAACTGCCACGGCACGGACGCGAATCCGATCAGCACGAAGCCCATGCTTGATGCCGCGAGACCAAGCCCGAGCACCTTGAGCTCCGGCATGACCTTGAGCATCTTCCGGACAACATAGCCTTGGGTAACAATCGCGCAGAGCCCGAGGAAGCCGAGGAGCAGTCCGTTCTCCCGCGCCGTATAGTGAAAACGCTGCGTCGCGAGAAACGTCAGGGTCGCTTCCATTGCGACAAACGCCACCGAGAACACAAAAGCGACGACGTTGGCCCGACGGACGGCGGCGTTCTCCAGGCCGAGGATAGCCATTAGCGGATTGCGCAACCGCGGCTCCTGAGCCCCGGCCCGAGCCTCGGGCGAGAGCGTTTCGCGGAATTTCGCCGTGATCCAAACCAAGTTTACAAGACACAAGACCAACGCCAACAGCGCCGGAACGGAGAAGGGATTGACGCCGAATCGTTCCAGCGCGGGGAAACGCACGGCGAGATTGAGCTGCACGGCAAACGCCCCGAGCATTGGACCCGTCACCAAGCCAAGGCCGAACGCCGCACCGACCAGACCCATCGCCTTCGAACGTTCAGCCCGCGTGGTCACATCCGCCACCGCCGCCGTGGCGACGGAAAGATTACCGCTAAAGGCTCCACTCACCACCCTGGAAACCAAAAACATCCAGAACGATCCGGACAGCGCCCAGAGCAGGTAACTCACGCCCGTGCCCGCGACTGTAAACAGCAGGATGCCGCGACGGCCACGGCGGTCGCTCAGGGCGCCCCAAAACGGCGCGAACACAAACTGCAAAATGGAAAAAACCGACGCCACGATTCCGCCGAACAGGACCGGCGCATAATTGCCGATACCAAGACCGTGCGCCAGCTGGTCCGTTTGCCCCAGGATCCAACCCAGAATCCCGGCCCGACCCTCCTGCTTCAGGTAATGGTCAAGTAGGTCAGGTCCGAGCGGGAAGCCGATCGAGAATCCGATGAGGTCAATATAGAGCGTAAGAAAAATGACCCCCAAGGACAGGGGACGCGGCGCATCGGAGGACGTGGGGGCTTTGGACACAGGAAAAGAAAGGGACGAAAAGGATTTCCGTCGGCGACGCCAAGGCGCAAACCGCGCCGGGATTTCGCGCTCAGCCCACCAAACGGCGCAGGCCGCTTTCTAGGGTCTCGCGGGAGAACGGTTTGGCGAGAAAACCCAGCGTCGGCCCGCCGCCCAGCCGGCGCAGTAGGTCGGCTTCCCCGTAACCGCTCATAAGCAATACCCGGACATCCGGATTAAGAATCCGCAGGGTGGCGAGCGTCTCCTCACCGGAAAGTCCGGGCATGATCAGATCCAGCAGGACTACGTCGAATCGGCCGGGATTTTCGCGGTAGGCGGCGACCGCCGCATGGCCGTCCGGCACGGCCGTAACCGTGTAGCCGAACAACTTCATCATCTCGAGCGTCACGGTGCGGACCTGCTCCTCGTCCTCGACCAGCAGCACCTGCACGGGCTCGTGCCGCAACCGCAAGCTAGTCAATTCCGACGGCCGCACCATGCCGGCGGCTTTGCGCGCGGGTGGGAGCAAAATCCGGAAGCGGGCGCCGGCCGAGGGCGCACTCTGGACCCAGATGGCGCCGCGGTGACCGCGCACAATGCCTAGCACGGCGGCGAGGCCTAGGCCGCGGGCAGAGTGCTTGGTCGTGAAAAAGGGGTCGAATATCTTGGCCAGCACATCCGGACTCATCCCGACCCCGTTGTCTCCCACCTCGAGGTAAACATACCGCCCCGGCGGCAAACCCGCGCCCGCGGAGCAACCGGCCAGCAGCGCGAGATCCGCCTCCATCATTCCGGTGGAAAGGGTAATTTCGCTGCCGCGCTCGCGCGTCGCGTCGGCGGCATTGAGCACGAGGTTGATGATGATTTGCCGGATTTGCGTGGCGTCTACGCGGGCCGGCGAGAGCTCGCGCACCAGCTGAAAACGGAGATTGGCCTGCCGGCCCAAAGAGCCCTGCAACAGCGGCAGGGTGTCTTCCACGAGCGCCGATAAATTAGCCTCCTCGGTGACGAACTGGCTCTTGCCCGTGTAGGCCAGCATTTGCCGGCACAATTCCGCCGCCCGCAGCGAGGCCGTCTCGATCGTGCGCAGTTGTGATTCCAGCGGGTCGTTTTCCGGCAATGAAATCCGCGCCATGCTGGCGCTGCCGAGAATTGCACTGAGAAGGTTGTTGAAATCGTGGGCGAGGCCTCCCGCCAACAGACCCAGGCTTTCCAGCTTCTGCCCCTCCAGCATCTTGCGCTCGAGTGCAAGCCGGGCGGACTCCGCGTTTTTCTGCGCCGAAATGTCGATCGCCAGCCCCTCCACCAACACCTGGCTATCGGGACCGGTGTCACCCTTCCCTCGCGACAAAACCCACCGCTCCGCTCCGGATTTCATCAGCACCCGGTACTCGACCTCGAAAGCCCGCCGGTCCTGCAAAGCACTGCGGGTGATCTCCCGCACCCGGTGGAGATCATCGGGATGAATACAGTCGCGAAAATGCACCCGGCCGGAAAGGAATTCGGCCGCGGTCCAACCGGTCAGCCCAAGCGCGCCTTCGCTGACAAAAAGAACCGTCAGGTGTTCGTCGTAGGCGCACCGAAAGCTCATCCCCGGCAGTACCTCCAGCATGTGGGCCATCTGCCGCCGGCTCTCCGCGAGCTCGGCCGTGCGTTTCGCCACTTGCCGCCTGATCGAGTCCGCGCGGCGGCCAGCAATTTCCGCGAGCCCCGCCAACAGACCTGCCAGCATCAGGATACTCGCCGAACGGGCCAGCGGCACGGAGCTGCGCTGACTCTCCACCCAGCCGGAATACGGCCGAAAAAGCACGCGCCAGTCGCGCTGGCCAAAGGGCAACTTGTACTCCCGATGCAGCCCGCGCCGGAATTCCCCTTCCAGCGCCGCCCCGTTCGAGGCCGCTCCCACCGCCGGCCGGTGATAAAGCGTACGCCGCGCCGGCTCCGACTCGGATGCATCGATAAACAGCATATCGAGAAACGTATCAGGCTCGCGACTCCGCATCGTCTCCAGCAGATCGCTGATCCGGAAGACGCACTGTAGAAAACCAGCAAAGACTTCGCCCGTCGCTCCTGCGGCCGGGCGCGACACCGGCCAGATCAACACGGCGCCAAATTGATCCGAGGCTTCCTGCACGAGGCGGAACTGCGGTGTGACGCGCATCTGCCGGCTCGAGCGGGCGCTCTCGAGTACGTCGCGGGTAGGCCCAAGCATCAAGTCATAGCCGAGCGCCGCCTCGTTGCCCTTGACCGGCAGAAGAAAAGCGATCGGGTAGTACACCGGCCGCTCGGCGGCCCGGCGCAATTTACCATCGGGCCCGAGCTCGGTGACCGAAAAATCCCGGGGTGAATACGCGAGCCGGAGCGACGCCTCAAATGCGTTGCGCTCGCCCTGGGAAATCGCCGGCACCCACTCGACCGCCTGCACGCCCTCAATCCTGCTCTGCAGGCCCCCCGTCACCCGCACGAAATCCGGATACTCCACCTTTCCGCCGGACTGAAAAAGCGCCGAGAGCCCGAACAGGGCGTCCTCAGTATGACCGAGAATCTCACGGCTCAGCGCATGGCGATGCAGGGCACGATTGCTGAAATCCGCCTCAGCCTCGGCGAACTCCTGCGCGACGCCCTGCCGGTAGAGGAAAGCGGCCGCCACGATCCCGGTAATCAGAAACGCCCCCGCCAAGAGGCGATGCGAGGATAGCGAAGTCGGACGAGTTACGGGCATGCGGCAACGCGGTAAGGTACGGGCGGTCATCGCAACCGCAAACGATTGTTTCTACTCCGCTCCCCACCCGTCGCGCCGGACCAGGAAGGTGCGGCGGCCGCCTCCGTCCGTTACAACGAATACGGCAACGGATACCGGCTCGTGACGGCGGCCACCCGACCCTTGACCGCTTCGAGGGAGACGGCTTCGCCGGGGGTGCCGATGGCGGCCAGAACGCTGTCGATGCAACCGGCGATTTCCGCCATATCCGCTTCCACAAAACCACGGCTGGTCACCGCCGGCGTACCGAGGCGGATACCGGAGGCCTGGAAGGGACTGCGGGTCTCGAACGGCACGGTATTCTTGTTGCAGGTGATGTGCGCCAGATCGAGGGTCTCCTGCGCCTTCTTGGCGGTAAGCTCGGGAAACTTCGGCCGCAGGTCGACGAGCATGAGGTGGTTGTCGGTCCCACCGGACACAATCTTGTAACCGCGCTGCGTCATCGCCGCGGCGAGGGCGCGGGCGTTCTTCACCACCTGCTCGGAGTACGTGCGGAAATCCGGCTTGAGGCACTCGCCGAAACACACGGCCTTGGCCGCAATCACGTGCATCAAAGGGCCACCCTGCCCGCCCGGGAACATCGCCGAGTCGATCGCCTTGGCGTGCACCGCCCGGCACAAGATAAGGCCGCCGCGCGGACCGCGCAGGGTCTTGTGGGTCGTGGTCGTGACAAAATCGGCGTGCGGCACCGGCGACGGATGGATGCCCGAGGCCACCAGGCCAGCGATGTGGGCGATGTCGGCAAAGAGCAACGCGCCCACGCTGCGGGCGATCTCACCCATGCGGGCGAAGTCGATCACGCGGGAGTACGCGCTGGCGCCGACGGTGATCATCTTGGGCTTCTCCCGGGCGGCCACGACGGCGAGTTCATCGTAGTCGATCAGGCCGTTGTCCTCGCGCACGCCGTACTGGCAAAAATTATACAGCTTGCCGGAGAAGTTTGCCGGGTTTCCGTGGGTCAGGTGACCGCCGTGGCTCAGGTTCATCCCGAGCACCTTGTCGCCGGGTTGCAGCACCGAGGTGTAAACGGCGAAATTCGCCTGTGAACCTGAGTGCGGTTGCACGTTGGCGTGTTCGGCGCCGAAAAGTTTTTTCGCCCGCTCGATCGCGAGGTTCTCCACCTTGTCAACGTGCTCGCAGCCGCCGTACCAGCGCTTGGCGGGGTAGCCCTCGGCGTACTTGTTGGTCAAGACGCTGCCCTGGGCCTCCATCACCGCAGGATAGGTGAAATTCTCCGACGCGATCAGCTCGATATGGCTTTGCTGACGGCCGAGTTCGGCGGAAATGGCGGCGAAAATTTCGGGGTCGAGGGTGCGGAGCGGAGCAGCGGCGATGGACATGGAGTGACGTCGATTGGAGATTACAGTTGTACCCCGAGCGTAGACTGCGGGCGGGCACCCTCAGCAAGCCTCGAAACGAGCGGCGCGAAACCCGCAGACCTAAACCCGCTTGGGCCCGACGAGGGTCTTCAGGTGGGCGACCAGCGCCGGGATTGACTCAACCATCTCGTCGCGCGCCGCCTCGTAAGTCCGGATCGGCCCACCGTAAGGATCGCCAATCTCACGGTCGGCGGCGCCCGGCAGGAACTCGCGAAAAAGATACAGATGCTTCGGCACCGGGTCGGCCTGCACCTCGATCATCGCCCGGTGGGACTCCGTCATGCAGATCACGGCCAACGCCTCGTCGAGCATCCGCTGCGTCAGGGCACGGCTGCGGTGCCCGGCGAGATCAAGGCCGACTTTCTTCAGCGCGAGCACGGAGTTTTCCGAAACCAGCTCGCCATTGCGGGCCGCCACGCCGGCAGAGATTACCTGCACCGAACGCAGCGGCTCGGGCTGGGCCGCCAGGGCATGCTGGAGCAGCGCGGCTGCCATGGGGCTGCGACAGATGTTCGCCGTGCAGACGGTGACGATGTTGCCGAGTGCGGACACGAAGGTGAAGGGAAAGGATTTTTCTCCAAACGCAAAGCTGGATTCAGTCGGAGCCGGGTTTTCGGCTCGCTCACGGCCCCAGGCCATTGCGGCTTAGAGTCGCTTCAACGCGACCAAGGTCCGGTGCAGGTGGATCGCCCGCTGCAGCGCGGCATCGATAACTTGAGTGGGTTGCGGCGCATCGCCGTTGTCGGGCTCCCCCTCGGCCGGTCGCTCATGATTGAGGCTCGCCTCGTCAATCCGGACCTTGTCGGGATAGTCCGTGGTCAGCGTCGTCAACGCCGTCCCGGTCTCGAAGGCATCGTAGGCCTTGCGCTCCGCCTCCGCCGTCGCTGGGACCGTGAGATCCGGCCGCGCCAATCCGGCGGCCGCACTGATCAGCACAATGCCTGCTCGCGGGTCATGCGCCCGCAGGGTCAAGAGCAGCGCCGGCGCCGTCTTGCCGTTCACGAGCACAAATACCGGCGCGCGCGGTCCGGCCCGGAACTTCAACCATGCACCCAAAGCTGTCGCCGTCGCCGGGTCGGCCTCCACGTAACGCAAATCTACGACGCACGCGGGAGCCCGCCCCTCGGGATTGGCCGGCAAGTCGGCCGGCAACTGGTGCACGCGCACGTAGATCAGGCCCT
>CAIJFT010000044.1 GCA_903820035.1 uncultured Opitutia bacterium | reverse complement strand
TCACGAGATCGTTCGCGTAACTACCGTCAACCTTGCCCTTCGCCTCGAGCACGCAGCCGTCGCCGATACGCGTATTTTTGTCGATGATCGCGCCCTGAATCCGGCAGTTCTTGCCTATACCCAGATGCGGCCGGCCCTTCGGTTGATTGGCGGCCCGTTGCGCGGTCGTTTCGTAATAATCGGACCCCATCACCACTGAATCATCGATCCGGCAGCCCTCGTCGATAAAGGTGCGGGAGCCAAGGACACAATGATGCACGAACGAATCGGTGACGATCACGCCGTCGCCAATCACCACGTGGTCGATCGAGCACTTGTTTAGCTTCGAAGCCGGCAAGTAGCGGTCCTGCGTGTAGATCGGCGCCGAGGTCTCAAAGAAATTGAACGGCGGAAGCGGCTGCGCGAGGGCCAGGTTCGCCTCGTAAAAGGCCCGCACGGTGCCGATATCCTCCCAGTAGCCCTCGAAGATATGGGCGAATAGCTTCTTGGTGCCGAGCAGGCTCGGAATGACCTCCTTGCCAAAATCCGCCATCGAGTTGTCGAGCGCGGCCTCGAGTACATCGCGGTTGAAAACGTAGATACCCATCGACGCAAGGCAGCGCTTCTCCGGACAGGGCGTGAGCCCCTTTTCGAGCGCGGCGCTCAGCGTGAGACTCTGGATCACGGCGGGGTCTTTCGGCTTCTCCACGAAGCGGGCGATCGAGTGGTCGTCACGCACCTCCATGAGGCCAAGCCCGGCAACCTTGGAAACGGGGAACGGAATGGCCGCAATGCTGACGTCGGCCTGATTGGCGAGATGCTCGTCGATGATGTTCCGGAAATCCATCCGGTAGAGCTGATCGCCCGACAAAATCAGAACGAGATCGTGCGGATAATTACGGAAATGCAGCAGATTGCGCCGCACCGCATCCGCCGTGCCTTGGTACCAATCGGAGCCCTTCTCCGTCTGCTCCGCGGACAGAATATCGACAAACCCGCCGCCAAATGGATCGAAATTATAGGTCGTCTGGACGTGGCGATGCAGGGACTGGGTCTGGAACTGCGTCAGGAGGAACATCCGGTTGATGTCACTGTTGAGGCAATTGCTGATTGGAATATCCACCAGACGATATTTGCCGGCAAGCGGCACGGCGGGCTTGCAGCGTTCCTGCGTCAGGGGATGGAGGCGCGTGCCGCGACCACCGCCCATGATCACCGCCAACACACGCTTCTGGGTCGTCATCATAAAAATTATTCGGATTCTGGATTACAGCGATTGCCTTGCCCTACGTTTGCGTGGGCGACACGTTTCGCCAGCACTTTTTCGAATCCCACCGGGTCGCCATGTCCAAAATTCTCGTCACCGGTGCCGCCGGTTTCATCGGCAGCCACACCGTGGATCACCTGCTCCGCGAAGGACACACCGTGACCGGCATCGACAACTTCCGCACCGGCCGGCGGGAAAACCTCGCGGCGGCCCACCACGCGAGCACCTTCACGCTGATCGAGGCGGACGTGGCGGAACCGGGCGTCGCGGAAAATATCGCTCGAGAGTTCCAGCCTGATGCAATCATCCACCTCGCCGCACTGGTAAGCGTGCAGGAAAGCCTGAGCGATCCCGGGCTGAACCAGCGACTGAACGTCGATGCGACGTTTCTGGTGGCGGAAGCCGCCCGTCGGCAGCACGTGGCGCGGATCGTTTTCGCCTCGTCGGCTGCGATCTACGGCGACGCCACGAAAATGCCCATCCGCGAGTCGGCTGAGAAGGCTCCGATCAGTCCTTATGGCGCGGCCAAGCTTGCGAGTGAAGTGATTCTCAGCGGCCACGGTGCGAGCTATGGCATCACGGTCCGTTGCCAGCGCTACTTCAACGTCTTCGGCCCGCGGCAGGATCCGGCGTCACCCTACTCGGGTGTAATCTCAATCTTTGCCCGCCGCTATCGCGAGGGCAAAGGCGTGACGATCTTCGGCGACGGGCGCCAGACGCGCGACTTTATCTCGGTCTACGACGTCGCGCGCGCTAACGCGCTCGCCGCGACCCGGGCCGGCGTCACCTCGGGCGTAGCCAATATCTGTACCGGCCGCGCCACCTCGCTGCTGGAAGTAGCGGCGGTCTTCGCCCGGGAGCATCCGACCGTTCCGGCTCCGCGCCATGAGCCGCCCCGCCCCGGCGACATCATCCATTCACTCGGCGCTGCGGAGGCGGCGGCGGCAGCACTGGATTTTCACGCCTCGGTCACAGTCCAAGACGGCCTGCTGGAGCTGATTCGCCCCGGGTGATACGAATTAGATGAGAGCGTGACTGCCCGGTGAGACCTGCTGTCTCCATCGGGTCCGTTCGTAACGATCGCCGGTCCGAGCCAACCCGACGGGGACATAAAATTCCACTGGGCGCCGCGTCCAGCGGAACCACACGACCACGGCGGCGGCGCTGCCCACTGCCTCGGCCTGGTACGGGTTCGGCCTTGCGGCCGGCAATCTGCGCACGCATAAGACCCAGTCTTTGCCGATGAACATCCACCCGACCAGGGACGCCTTTGTAAGCCTCTCCGCCCAAGGGAACGTGATTCCCGTCTATGCGGACCTGATGGCGGATTTCGAAACCCCGGTCTCGGCGTACGCCAAGCTCAAGAACGCCGGCCCGTCCTATCTCCTGGAATCCGTCGAAGGCGGAGAAACCCTGTCGCGCTACAGCTTTATCGGCTGCCGCCCCCGAAAGGTCTTTATTTGCGGCCCGCAGACCTCGGAGATTCGCGAACCCGGCCAGCCGACGCGCACCATCCCGACTCCGGCGGACCCTCTGACGCTGATTGAAGAGGAGATGAGGGACCACAAGCCGGTTATCCTGCCCGGATTACCACGCTTCACCGGCGGCGCGGTGGGATTCATCGCCTACGAATATGTTTCGCGCATCGAACCAACGGTGCCGTCCGCGGCAAAGGACGAGTTGGGCGTACCCCTCCTCTACTTCATGCTGTCGGATTCGCTGCTGATCTTCGACCGCGCCAAGCAAACTCTGCGCCTGTGCGTGAATGCCCACGTCAAGGGGAAACCCGACGAGGCCTATTCCGCCGCGGTCAAAGAGCTCGAGGCACTCTTCGCGATGCTCCGCCACCCGCGCGAACTCGCCCCGGCACCGTTGGTCGATGTGGCGAAAACCACGATCCCCCCCGGCAACTTCACCAAACCGCGATTTGAGCAGGTCGTCGTCGACGGCAAGGAGTTCATTCGCTCGGGGGACATTATCCAATTCGTACCGTCCCAGCGTTTCACACAGGACTTCAACAAGACCCCGCTCGACCTCTATCGCGCGCTGCGCACGGTGAATCCCTCGCCGTACATGTTTATTTTGGAGGCGGGCGATTTCTCCATCGTGGGCGCCTCACCCGAAGTACACGTCCGACTCACCGACGGCTTGGTTGAAATCCGCCCGATCGCCGGCACGCGCAAGCGCGGGGCCACCCCCGCCGAGGACGTCGCACTGGAGAAGGATTTATTGGCGGACGAAAAAGAACGGGCCGAACACCTCATGCTGGTTGATTTGGCGCGCAACGACATCGGCCGGGTGTGTCGGTTCGGCAGCGTCCGCGTTCCCGAGATGATGGTCATCGAGCGCTATTCGCACGTGATGCACATCGTATCGCAAGTCGAAGGACAGATTGACCCCAGCAAGAATGCCTTCGACCTGATGCGCGCCACATTTCCCGCGGGCACGGTGAGCGGCGCCCCGAAAATCCGGGCAATGCAAATCATCTCCCGTTACGAACCATCCCAGCGTGGAATTTACGCCGGGGCTCTTGGTTACGTTGGCTACGACGGCAACATGGACACCTGCATTCTCCTGCGCACAGCCCTCCTTAAGGACGGGAAGATCCATATCCAGGCCGGCGCCGGCGTTGTCGCGGATTCGGTGCCCGCGTCAGAGTATCAGGAAACCGTGAACAAGGCGTCAGCCCTCTTAAAGGCCGTCGCAATGGCCGAGGAGTTCTAAGCGGCGACCGGTGCAACCCAAAGTCCGCATCGAATTAATTCGGTGCGCGCCCGAGTGGAACATCGGTGATAACCGCCAGACTGGCGCCCAACGCCAAGTGTGACTGGATTGTTACGGTTTTGGCGTCGTTGCGACACGCCGGTGCGACATTCTTGCGCTTTAATATCTCGGCGCGCCGCATCCGTCCCTCTGGGAGGCGCGTAACACCGGATGGAATGATTTAGGCTGTAGGATGGGAACATCCCTCGGTCGCATTCCTCTAACTGACCCGAGGTAAATCCTAACATGCCCGCCAAAGCCAAGTCGACCGACCGCTCGATTCGCAACGATGACTCCGCCCGTAACGACTCGGGCGCCGTCGTGCTCAAGGCAGCTCCGCTGGATGCGCCGCCTTCGTTTCTCGAAAAACCCGATCGCGCCACGCCCGAGGCCCCCATCCCCCACGGCGAACGGAGCAATTTACAACTCTACTTGCAGGAAATTGGCAAAACCGCGCTCCTCACCATCCAAGAGGAAGTGACGTTGGCCCGCCGGATCCGGCGCGGCGACAAAGCCGCCCGCGATCACATGATCTCCGCCAACCTTCGCCTCGTCGTGAAGATTGCGATGGATTATAAGGACTTCGGCCTACCTCTTCTTGATCTCATTAGCGAAGGCAACATCGGCCTGGTCAAGGCCGTGGAGCGCTTCGATCCCCGCAAGGGTGGCAAGCTCTCCACGTACGCCGCTTGGTGGATCAAACAATCCATCAAGCGCGCCCTCGCCAACCAGAGCAAAACCATCCGCCTGCCCGTCCACTTGGTCGACAAGATCTCCAAGATGCGCCGCACCGCGATGGCGCTCACGGAGCAGCTCGGCCGAGAACCATCGGACGAAGAGCTGGCGATCGAGCTCCAAATCCCGACTTCCAAAGTCGCCCATTTGAAGTCGGTCAGCGTCCGCCCCGCCTCCCTTGACGCTCCGGTCGGCGAAGACAGCGACTCCTCCACCTTCGGCGAGATCATCGGTGATGAAAGCGCCGTGGCCCCCGACGAAGGTCTCATGGAGCGCAATCTGAACCGTGATCTCAGCGACATGGTCAACGCCCTCGACGCCCGCGAAGCCGAAATCATCAAGCTCCGCTTCGGGCTCGAGGGACGCGACGAACTTACGCTCGAAGAGGTTGGCCGAAAGTTTAACGTCACCCGCGAACGCATCCGCCAGCTGGAGTATCTCGCGTTGACCAAGATGCGGAAGGCAATGACCAAGAACGAAGCGCTGCGCACCGCGGACGAAATCGAAGAGGAGAACCGCCAACGCGACCGCATGGCGGTGATCCGGGAGTTCGTGGAAAGTAAAACGAAGAAACAGGGCAAGGTCGGACGAAACTGATTTCAGCCCGCCCCTAACCTGAGCATTTGAGGCCGGCCCCACCGGGCCGGCTTTTTTGTGGGCGCGTCAGCCGTACACGACGTTGGCGCGCCACCCAAGAAACTGCCCCAGAGCGCGTGAACCGGGAGACCGGCACGAGCGCGAAGATCGTGGGCGGCTATTTTTGAAAACGTTAGAGACGAGTCTTCACCCGAGTCGGCATCGCGGTCCACCTCGGTTATGCAATCGGGCGCGATCAAGCACGTTGACTGGCCCGATCCTTTCCGGCCTTTCCGCCCTGTTCAATTCGCCGCCAGTGGACACAAAAAAGCCGCCCGGATTGCGCCAGGCGGCTTTGAATTCTTGCGACTGCGGAAGGCTTATTCCTTCTTCGCGGCCTCGTCGAGGATGTCGCCGAGGTTCATCATGTCGTTGCCGGCGCTGCGGTTCAGAGCCTCGTAGGCCGAGGTCTCGGCCGCGAGTTCCGACTCCGAATAGTTGGCCGCCTTGATCGAGAGACCGAGACGACGCTCTTCGCGGTCGATCTTGATCACGCGAGCGGTCACTTCCTGGGCGGGCTTGAGCACGTCCTTCACCTTGTCGATGCGCTCCTCGCTGATCTGCGAGATGTGCACCAAACCGTCGATGCCGTCCTTCAGCTCCACGAAGGCGCCGAATGAGGTGATCTTGGTGACGGAGCCCTTGACCACGTCGCCGATCTTGAAGAACGAGTCGATGTCGGTCCACGGATCGGTGGCGAGCTGCTTCATGCCGAGGCTGATACGCTGCTGCTGCGCGTCGACGTCGAGCACGATAGCGTCCACTTCGTCGCCCTTCTTCAGGACTTCGGACGGGTGGTTGACCTTGCGGGTCCAGCTCATGTCGGAGACGTGCACCATGCCGTCGATACCCTCTTCGAGTTCGATGAAGGCACCGTAGGTGGTCATGTTGCGGACCTTGCCGCGGACGCGGGCGCCGATCGGGTAGTTGTGGCGGACCATGTCCCACGGATTCGGCTCCAGCTGACGCAGGCCGAGCGAGATCTTCTGCTCTTCCTTCTGGATGCCGAGGACGACCGCATCGAGCTCCTGACCGACCTTGAGCAGTTCGGAGGGCTTGGTGATGCGCTTGGTCCAGGACATCTCGGTGATGTGCACGAGTCCTTCCACGCCGGGTTCGATTTCAACGAACGCGCCGTAGGGAACCAGGTTGACGACCTTGCCGTGAACCTTGGCGCCGACCGGGAACTTCCGGTCGATCTCGTCCCACGGGTTCTTGGTGGTCTGTTTGAGACCGAGGGACACGCGCTCTTTATCGCGGTTGACCTCGATGATCATGACCTGAACTTCCTCACCCTGCTTGAGCATTTCGCTCGGGTGGGAAATACGGCCCCACGACATATCGGTGATATGGAGCAGGCCGTCCATGCCGTCGAGGTCGATGAACGCACCGAAGTCGGTGATGTTCTTGACGACGCCCTTGCGGACCTGACCGGGCTGGATGCTGTCGAGGAGGTTGCGGCGCTTTTCGGTGCGCTGCTGCTCGATGAGCTCGCGACGCGAGAGAACGATGTTCTTCCGGTCGAGGTTGATCTTGAGGACCTTGAAGTCGTAGGTCTGGCCCACGTACTGATCGAGGTTCTTGGGGGGCTGGATATCGATGTGCGAGGCCGGCATGAAGGCATCGACGCCGATCGAGATGATCAGGCCGCCCTTCACCTTGGCCTTCACGCGGCCAGCGACCACGGAACCCTCGGGAAACTTGGTGAGGATGTTATCCCAGTTTTTCTTTTGCTCGGCCTTGTCGAACGACAGGACGGGCGCGCCGCTCTTATCCTCGAGCTTCTCGACCATCACCTCGATGGTGGAGCCGATTTGCAGTTCACCGATGTCGATGAACTCGTTGGCGGGAATGACGCCCTCGGACTTGCCGCCGATATCGACGACAACTTCGTTCTGGCGGATTTCGGTGATCGTGCCCGGGACAATGGCGCCTTCCTTCAATTTATCGAAGGAGGACTGCGCGAGCAGGTCTTGCATTACTGAACTCATATGCGGGAGACGTCGGCCGTGCGCCTGCTCCAGACGGCGCCCATCCGACGGGTCGGCCACACCGTAAAGTGCGACCGGATTGGTTGATGGTTGAACTAACGGTGGAGGTCGGCGGGAGCTCGCGGCATTACGCCAACCAAACCGACTAACTGCCGCGAACGGTCAGAGTCCAACAGCCCTCCCACGCCCGCAAGCCCGAATTTGCGGCGAAACGGGCCCTGCATCCCCACCCAATCACCCGAAAACCGCCCCCCCTACTCGCCCGCAAATTAAGCCCGGAGTGGATCAAGCATGCCTAGACGACATGGGCTTCCCCCATTGACCTCAAAGGCCTTCGCGAACCGATGCGTCTCAACACCGCCGGAAATCGGCGTCACGGTGCGTTCTCGGCGATCGCCGGAACGCCCAAACCCTTCCCAACCCGCTGAAAAAAAACCTCATACTGCGGAGTATCGCGCAAGGGCGACTCGGTCGCCATGCCGCTACGATTCGAAGAATCCGCCTCGATGATCTCGGAGAGACGAACGGAAACCTTTGTTCCTTTCTTATCCAACGTCGGCTGGAGCCGAACCTTCATACCAATTTGGCGGGAACTGCCTAGATTCTCGCCTTGGCCAATTCCACTGACGGCTTCGAACTCACCTTGCGCGGGCCCGCCGCGCTGAAATTTGTAGCCCATCTGCAGCGCGGCGGCCTTTACCACTTCATAGGTCGGACGCGGTTCCGCCGCATAGATTTTTACGCGCGGCGCCTCGCGCTCAGCCATCCGCTCGCGCACCGCGCCAGAAAAGTCCGAAGCCGTTTCGCAACCGGCCAGCGAAACCAAGGCAAGTAACAAGGGTAGTCGAAAGGCGGTGATTTGCATGAGATATTGTCAGGCAGGTTGCTGCTGAGAGAGGCAATGAAGCGAGCCCAGACCCCAGATGAGGTGATAACAATCCAGCGGCACAACCTCGCGACCGGGAAAGCACTCGCCCAAAATCCCGCAGGCGAAGGCGTCAATCTTGGGCTGCCGGAACGTCGGCACCAGGACCGCTCCGTTGATCAGCAGGAAGTTCGCGTAACTCGCCGGCACCTTCGCGCCGGCAAAGCCAAACGGCCGCGGCATCGGCAGCCGAATAATCTCGAATCTCCGGCCCGCAGCCGTACGAAAACCCTCCAGCCGCTCGTGCAAATCGGCGAGAATGCCATAATTCGCGTGGCGGTGATTGGACTCCGTGACCGCAACGATCCCATCGGTTTTGAAAAAACGCGCGAGGTCGTCGATGTGCCCATCGGTATCATCGCCGACAATCCCCTCCCCAGCCCATAAAATCGTTTTCACACCGAGATACGCGCGGAGGTTGCGCTCGATCTCGGTTCGGGAGAGGCCCGGATTGCGATTGGGGTTCAGCAGGCATTGCTCGCTCGTGAGCAACAGTCCCCGACCGTTGACCTCGATCGAGCCGCCCTCGAGCACCATCGCCTGCGCGAAGCGGCGCCGCCCCAGCGACGCGGCGACCCGCATAGGTATCCGATCATCGGATTCGAAAGGCGGATACTTACCGCCCCACGCCGTATAGCGCCAATCGGTGATCGCGACCTCGCCGGTGCGACGATGTTTGACGAAAATCGGCCCGTGGTCACGGCACCACGCATCGTTGGTCGCATGGTCGTAAAACGTCACCCGGGACAAATCCGCCCCCACCGATGAGCACCACCGCCGCGCGCTCGCCTGCAATGGCGTCGCGGCGTTGATGTACACGTCCTCAAAGCGACTGATGGCCGCGACAAATCGGGCGAACGCCGGGGGAATGAAACGGAAATAACCGGGCCATGTCGCGCGGCGGTGCGGCCACGACAGCCAAACCGCCGCCTGCGGTTCCCATTCGGCCGGCATCCGAAAGCCCAGCGCCGCGGGGGTTTTTGCCGGCTGCCGGCTCACGGATGGGATTGGGAGATTCCGTGGGCCGCCGCCAAATAGGTTGCGATGGCCGCCGCTCCCGCTACGAAGTCCCGGTTCGTCGGCACATGGTGCAGCACCGCGATGCCCGCGGGGGCCGCTCCCCCCAAGACTAATACCGGGCAACTCTGATTCTCCGCGCCCAAGAGCGCGATAATCGCAGGCCGGGGCCGCCCGAAGTCGACGTAGCTCACATCAAGTCGCGAGCGCAGAAACGGAAAATAACCAAGCAGGCCCTCGATCTGCGCGCACTCCGGGCAATGGAACGGACCGGCGCCGGCGGCGCGATCGAGAAATAACGGCGTGAGCAAAAACAGTTGATCGCGGGATTTCATGGTTGATCGATAAAGCGTTTCGTCAGGTCGCCAGAGGCGTCGATGCGACGGTCACGCCAAAACGGCCAATGGGTGCGCGCGGAGTCCACCGCACCGAGATCGACCGGCACCAGCATGACTTCCTCACGGTCGACCGCGGCCTTGGCTAGGAGTTCCCCGCTGGTTCCGGCCACAAAGCTACTACCCCAAAACTCCAAACCGTCCCCACCCTCCGGCTGCTCGAGTCCGATCCGATTGACGGCGGCCACGTAGCAACCGTTGGCGATGGCATGACTGCGTTGGATCAATTCCCACGCAGAATACTGCGTTTCGGCCGCTACGTTCTTTTCCGAGGGGTGCCAGCCAATCGCTGTAGGATAAAATAGGATTTCTGCGCCCTGCATCGCGGTGAGCCGCGCCGCCTCCGGGTACCATTGATCCCAACAAATCAGCACACCGATCCGGCCGAACTTGGTCTGCCACGCGCGAAAGCCGGTATCACCGGGCGTGAAATAAAATTTCTCATAGTACAGTGGATCATCCGGAATGTGCATCTTGCGATACACTCCGAGCAGCGTGCCGTCGGCATCGATGACGACCGCCGTGTTATGGTACAGACCCGACGCGCGCTTCTCAAACAGCGACGCGATAATCACGACCCCGTATTTTTTTGCGACGAGCTGAAACGCCTTCGTAGTCGGGCCCGGAATGGGTTCGGCCAGCGCGAAGTTGGCATGCCGCTCGGCCTGACAGAAGTACTGCGAACGAAACAGCTCCTGAGTGCAAATGATGTTCGCTCCGCGCCTGGCCGCGCGCGCAGCCAGCAGGAGCGTCTTGCGCAGGTTCGCCGCCGGATCCCGACCACAGGCGTGCTGGAGGAGACCGAGCGTAACCTTGGCCATGCGATTAGGGCGACCTCAGTAGACCACCTTGTTCAGCGGGTACTCGACAATACCTTCGGCGCCGAGCGCCTTAAGCTGTGGGATGATTTCGCGCACGACGCTTTCGTCGATGATGGTTTCCAACGCGATCCATTCGGGCGAACTCAATTGCGAAATCGTCGGATTGCGCAATGCGGGCAGCGTCTTGACCACATCCTCGAGTGCGCGCTTCGGCAGATTCATTTTCAAGCCGACCTTGGAACCGGCCTCGAGCGCTCCACGCAACAGGAGCGCGATCGTCTCGATCTTTTTCCGCTTCGCCGGATTCGCCCAGCTCGCCTTGTTCGCTATCAACTTGGTGTTCGTCTCGAGCAGGGTGTCGACGATCCGAAGCTTGTTCGCCCGCAACGACGACCCAGTCTCAGTGATGTCGACGATGGCGTCGACCAGATCCGGCACCTTCACCTCGGTGGCACCCCAGGAAAATTCCACCTCAACCTTGACGCCCTTCTCCTCGAAGTAGCGCTTGGTGGTGTTCATGAGCTCTGTCGCCACGCGCTTGCCCGCAAGGTCAGCCGCCGTCTTCACCGTAGAGGACTCGGGCACGCATAGCACCCAGCGTGACTTCTGTGCGGAAACTTTGCTGTAAATCAAGTCGCACACGTCAACGACATCGGAACCGTTTTCCTTGATCCAATCTTCGCCGGTGAGCCCGCAGTCGAAGAAGCCGTGCTCAACGTAGCGACTAACCTCTTGGGCTCGAACAAACCGGCCGTCGAGTTCCGGATCGTCGATCGAGGGACGATAGCTCCGCGAGCTAGTTGTTATCTTCCATCCAGCCTTTGCGAAAAGACTCTTGGTGGATTCCTCCAAGCTACCCTTTGGCAGCCCGAGCATTAGGAGAGGCGCTTTTTCGGACACGGCAGGAAACGACACTCCGACGGGGGCACACTCAAGCCTATTTGCCAAGACAACCGGGCTGACATCGACCCAACCCAGCAGGGTAATTGTCCTCAATCGAGCGGCACAATAGTTGACAACCAGGGCTGGATTGTAAAAAAGGGACGCAAATACTCGGTCATGCCTATCTCTCCTCCCACTCGCACTGAACCGAAACCGCTGATCGTGATCGTCGAAGACGAGCCTGAGTTGGCTGAGCTCTTAGCCGCCCATCTCGAAAGATCGGGAATGAACACGCAGGTGTGCAATCGCGCCCAGCACGCCTTCAAGTTCCTCAAGAAGAACTTCGCGAATCTCATCCTGCTCGACGTCAACCTTCCGGATCAGTCGGGCTTCTCGCTCGTCGACGACCTGAAGGCCGCCGACATCTCAGTGCCCGTGATCTTTGTCACCGGCAACATTGAAGAGCCGAGCAAGGTCAAGGGACTCAACCTCGGCGGCGACGATTACATCACCAAGCCTTTCAGCTATAGCGAACTCGTCGCCCGCATCCACGCCGTGTTGCGCCGCACGGAAAATCGGACCGATCAAAACGTTACCAAGAACGTCCGGATCAACGACCAACCTTTCGATTTCTGCGGCGCCCGGGTGACGCCGGAGCGTCTGGAGATCGCCTTCCCCCAAGGCAAAGTCGAGAAGATCGGCCGTAAAGAATTGGGCATTCTCGCTTATCTCAACGCCCACACCGGCCACGTGATTACCCGCAAGGCACTGATCCACTCGGTCTGGGGCATCCATGCCGACGTTAAAAGCCGTTCGCTCGATCAATACATCGTGAAGGTTCGCGATATGTTCAGCGCCCACGGCCTCGAACTCTCCGCCTTCCGGACCGTCCACGGGATCGGTTATATCTTCGATCCCAACGGTACATCCAACGAGGGAAAGTAAGGCGAAAGCCAATCCCGCGCAGCGCGGGTTGCACCCCAACCCGTCTGGCTCGCCGCCTAAAATAGTTCTGTTTGCTGCTCCGTGGGCGTGGGGGCCGCAATAGAAGCAGGAACGGGTTCTGCAGCCGCGTAGCGGCGGCGCGCTTCTGCGGCCGACGAACGCATCTCAAAGCCGTCAAGCAGGCGAACCAGTTCCTGCGGCTGCGGGGTTCGCCATTCCGGACTAGCTCCCGCTAAAGCGAGGTTGAGTGTGGTCAGTCTGAGGTTCAATCGCAGGCGGTCAGCCTCCGCCACAACCTGAGGCCTGAAACGCTCGGGTTTCAATTCGCCCGCTTTTGCGATCACGCCCTCTAACGTGCCGCCGCACTCGGCCAACCACTTCGCCGCCGTCTTCGGGCCGACGCCATCAAGTCCGGGTATGTTATCAGACGTGTCCCCTACCAACGCGAGGTAAGCTGCAATTTCGGCCGGCGGGACGCCGAATTTTTCCCGGACTCCGGAAGCATCGAGCAGACGCCACCCCAATTTGGGATTCGCCGACGGCGGCGGGAGCATGATCTTGATCCGGTCGCCAACAATCTGCGCAAAATCCTTGTCGCTGCTGACAATCACGACGTCGTGGCCGGCGCGCGCGAGTTGCACCGCCTCGGAGGCAAGGAGATCGTCGCTTTCCACCCCCTGCTGCTCAATTCCGGCCAGTCCCATCGCCCGAGTGAGCTGTTTGATCGGATCAATCTGCGCGCGCAATGGATCGGGCATTGGCTTTCGTTGCGCCTTGTAGTCTGCCAGCAACGCCACGCGGTCGGCGGACTCGCCCAGATCAAAAAAAACCAGCGTCGCATCAGGCTGTTCGAGGTCGATCAGCTTCCAAAGCGACTTTACCCAACCGTGCAGCGCTCCCGTCGGAAAGCCGTCAGGCCGAGTCAACTCGGGCAAAGCGTGAAAGCACCGGTACGCGAGATTGAAACCATCGACGAGGAGCCACTTGGACATGGCGAAAATCAGACGCGTTCAACGGACCTGGTCAAGTGACGCGGTGCGTCAGACCGCGATCAATCCGGGCTGCTACTGCCGGCGCAATTCACGCACTCTCGTTTTCGAGAATGCGTGACGCGGGGCACGGTCACTTGCGGCCGTCGGCTTACGGGTCGACGTCGTAGACTTCGACGATGCCGACGCCAGTGGCGTTATTCACCCCGCTGAGTTGCACGGTGTAGGCCCCGGGGGGAAGCATCACGATCATCGCCGAATCCTTGCTGCCGCTCGCAAAGGGAAACGCACCGGCCGCGCTCGCCGCGCTCGCGATCACGCCGGCATCGTCACCGGACGCCCAGTCATCGTTGGTCCGCAGGGTAACGCCGGAAGCCTGGTCGATGAGCTTGATCTGAGGATCAGAGAGGACGCCCGGCACATTCAGCCGCGTCAGGGCCGGACCCGCACCGCGGATCAGCATGCGGCGGGAGGCCTCTCCATTGACCACAAATCCAGCGATGAGAATATTACTGCCAGTGCCGACGTTACCACGCGTAGACACATTGGAGGCCTTCGGACCGGCACCACCACCTTGGGTGACATCATAAGCCTCAATCAGGACCACGCCACTCGCGGCGGGATTATTGAGCGGACCCGCAGCCTGGACCGTGTACAGGCCGGGCGGTAGTACCGCGAGGGCAGCTGCATCTCCGGAATTCGCCGGAAGGGCAAAAGCTCCGACGCGAGCCGACGCCTGTTGAATCGCCGTTACCTGCGCGCCCCCCCCGGTCTGGTTACCCCAATCGTCATTCACGAGGACCGGATTCGGATTGTTGTTCGCGTAGACTTCGAGGCGCGGGTTTTGCAGGGCACCGGTCACGTTGAACGGAGCGGCGGCGAGCGTCGGTCCCACGACCCGGATCAGCATCTGGCGGGTCTGGTTGGCATTAGTACCGGACACCACGAAACCACCAATGAGGACGTTGGCCCCGGCTGACGTGACACCGCGGGTCGAGATGTTGGCGAGACGCGTCGGGGTGTTGGTAAGGGTGAGCGTAGCGCGGTCGCTGGTTGCCGTGGCGGTAGCGCTGGTGATGGCCACCGTGTAGGTGCCGACGCGGGTGACGTCCACATTGGTCAGACTCAGCAGCGGATTGGTAGCGCCCGCGATGGGAGCACCGTTCAGGAGCCATTGATAAACCAACGGCGGTGCGCCTTGGGCCTCAACTCTGAACAGCGCACCGGAGCGGGGTGAAACCACCAGCGATTGCGGATGCTTCGTGATGGTGAGGAAACGATATCCGTAGAGGACGTCCTTCATCACCGCATCGGCGATCGCCGCCTGAGTCGGCAGTTTGAGCAGAGCATCGATGCGCGCCGTAATTTCATCGACGGTCATCGTCACGGGCGGTCGCGCCAACTGGTAGAACAACGCGGCGGCCCGCGCCTTCGCAAACAGCGCGGTGTTGGTGGAATTGGTGTTAGTGACGAATTCCGCGATCGCCTGCGACAACCCCACTGGGCCGTAACCGCGGCCGATCGTCGGACTGAGCACGTTGTTGCTCATGAACCGCACCAGATCCGTCTCGCGATTGGTGGAGGGCTTTGAGCCGGAGTTCGCCCAGAGGCGATCCAGGAACACCTGGGCGGGCAACGCGCCCGTCGGAGCATTCAGCAGCGTCGCGGTGGGGACGACACCGTATTTGGCGAAGTACTCGTTGGCGTTGAGGATATTGGTGACCGCGCCCGAAAGACTGAATCGAGCCGTCGCAACGAAGTTCGTGTAGTTCTGCGGCGTCGGCCAATAACCCATCAAAACATAATAGGTGGCCAAGAAGTTCACCGGCGCTTGGAACCCGGAAAGGTCTGTCATCGCAACTCCGCCGTTGGCGGTGAGCGGGCTCACAATGATATCGGCACGGGACAACGTGCCGGCCCCAAGTTGCTCATCGAGTTGATCAAACACCAGTGGGTTGATCGTCGTCGTATTGGCGATGTCCTGGTAGGTTTGCAGGATAAACGCCGAGTCCTCGAGTACCGGGTTATTGCGACGAACATTGATCTCCACCGTGTCGGAAACCCGCGTGTTGCCGGAATTGTCGGTCGCCAGCGCCCACAGGTAGTAAGTGCCGGACAAGGTCGGGGTCCACGTCGTGAGGAAAAGTGACCCCGAATTCGTCGACGTCGCGATCGAGGTCGCGTTCGCAAAATACTGAACGTTGGTAACGGTGCCGTCGCTGTCGCGCGCATTCGCGCGCAGCGTGACCGCGCGGTTGAACGCGGGATTGAGCGTCGAGGGCGTGACCGTAATCGACGGTGCAATGCTCGAAGCCGCCGTGACGCTAATGTTGGAGGTCGAGGAGGCGACGATGTTACCGGAACTGTCCTTCGCCAAGGCCACGACTTCCGTCGCGCCAGGGAGCAAGCCAGCGAAGGAGGCGCTCAAGCGCCAAGTATTGCCGTCCGGATCCTTGCGGGCGAGACCAACGCTGTTGCGATCAAGGAAGAACTCCACCTGCACCACAGATCCGTCCGGGTCGCTAGCGGTCGCGCAGAAATCGGCGGTCGCAGCAGTGGTGGCCGTCGTCGGCACGCCGAGAACGCCCGGGGAGCGGGTCAAACTGATGGCAGGCGGCAGCCCGATGACCTCGGTGGCCACGACGCGCCGCGAGGTGCTGCTCGTCCCCTGCACCACGCCGACCGAGGCTTGGGTGGTGATCGTGTAGGTATCGGGATTAACGGGCGTCCAGATAGCGCGGTAAGTGGTCGTGTTACCCACCCGGGTGCCGTTGATGACCTGCCGATTGCCGCCGCCCGCGGTCGCCACAAACTGCATTGTGGGAATCTGGGTGGTCGCGGTGTTAACGGCGGTACCCTCAAGGAACACCGGCGAACCAACCGTGGCGGTGGTCGCATTATCGGTCGGCCGCGTGATGGTGGTGGTTGGCGCGCTCACCGCCGTGACGTTTACCACAATTGACGGCGAGGAAACGGCCGTATTACCCGTGTCGTCGGTGACGACGGCATAGAGGTTGAACCGTCCGGCATTGTTGGCGGTGTAGGTCAGGAACTGGCCTTGCTGGGGATTGCCGATGGTGGCGACAAGGGAGCCGTTGGCGTAGAGCTGGATCGTGGTCACCACACCGTCGTTATCGTTCATGTTCGCCTGCATGAAAAACTGCGTGCCGGCCGTAATATTAGTCGGCGTCGCCGCGACCAACTGGATGGACGGAGGTGCGCTGGTCGCCGGATTGATCGTCAGATTGGTCGTCGAGGAAACGGTCTGGTTGTTGTTGCTGTCCCGGGCGATGGCGTAGAGTCGAACCGGATAGGTTACGGCGCCGGTGATATCGTTGATGATGGGCGTGACCGCGGTGAAATCAAAGCGGCTCAAATCGTAGGCGACGCGGTACAAATTGGTCGTCTGCTCGCGTGCGGCCAGACCGATGCTGATGTCGTTGAGGAAGATTTCGACGTTGTTGAGCGTGGAACCGGCGCCGGTCGCGACCGCGTTGGCCACGAAATTCACCGTGGAGACGGTCTGGAGACCGAAGCCACCGGGGATCGGTGAGGCGGACACGCTGACCGTCGGAGGCGAGCCGATGACGTTGGCCACGTTGACTGTGACCGGCGCGGAAAGCGCAGTCTGTGAGTAGGTGTCGGTTACCCGAGCGATGAGCACGTGCGTGCCCAACTGCGCTGCAGTTGGAATCCACGAGAAGCTATAAGGGGCCGTGGTATCGGCGCCGATCTGGACCCCGTCGAGCAGGAACTCAACCAGAAGAACCGCTGCGCCGGTGCCAGTCTGGACCGTCGCTTGGGCGGCCAAGGTGATCGGAACATTCGGGGTCGCCCTAGCGGTCGCATTTGGATTGGGGGAAGTGAAAACAATCGTCGGGGTGGCAAAGGCCGCGGTCAGGGTGGCGGAATTTGACACCCGGCTATTGCCGCGGTCGTCGGTGGCGATCGCATCAATGGTGTAGGAACCCGCGGCGGTCGGAAAGAAGGTGGTGGTATAGGGCGCGGACGTAATGGCATTGCCGCCGTTCACCAGTGCCGGATTGCCGTTCACGTAGTACTGCACCGTCGTGATCGTGCCACCCGGCGAAACCGCCGTGGAGGCCAAGCTTACGGCAGTATTGGGCACAACCTGAGTGTTGTTGGTCGGCGTAAGTAAGTTAACGACGGGCGGCTGACCGATTGGCGCCACGACGAGAATCGACTGCAGCGTATCGCGGGCCGCGCCGGCGTTATCGGTCGCCCGCGCCGAGAGGACGTAGGCATGGGACTGTTCGCCGGCGGCGAGATCAGGAGCCACGTAGCGGAAGGTGTACGGGGCACTCGTGTCTTCCCCTACTTTGGTGCCATCGACAAAGAACTCGACGCGCACCACGGCTCGACCGGTGGACGGACTAACGGTAGCGAGAACGTTGCGTACCGCCCCACTCGGCAGCGTGGCGATGCCGTTGGCGACGGCTCCCGGTGAAAGGGAAACAAAGATGGAGGGAGACGCGCTGTCGGTCACAGTGACTCCGACTGACGGGGCAGCTACGGCGTTGCCGCTACTGTCGGAGGCGATAGCGCTCAAGGAAACCACCCCGGTGGTCGTGGGAGTCCAGTTGATTACCCAAGTCGGTCCGGCAAGGGTGGCGTTGCCGAGGGAGACTCCGTTAGCAAATACCTGCACAGACGTGATTGAACCGTCGGCGTCAGAAGCCGTGCCGGTGATGATGGTCTGGGTTCCGATGCCAAGAAAGGAACCGCTGGCCGGGGTCACGATTGATGCGAGAGGGGCGACACCTATCTGCTGGGTCACGGTAATCGGAACCTCCGGGGATGTGACAACAATCCCGTTCGAATCGATCACGCGCACCGACAGATAGTGAGTTCCAACTGTGACGGGTGCGGTGAAGAGGAAATTATACGGGGCAGCGGTATCGGTGCCAACTAGGGTGGTACGATCGTAGTAAAGTTCCACCCGGTCGTAGACTCCTGTTCCACCGCTAACCGCGACGGCTATGCCCCGCGACGACCCGCCGGGAATTACGGTCGAACCGGAGAGACTCAGCACCGCGCCCAAGCTTCCACCGGTGGCACCTACAACGGTGACCAAAACAGGACTTGAGGCTGCCTGTACTCCAGCGGAGTCCGTAACCCTAGCTGACAACGAAGTAACAGCTGCAGTAGCCGGCGTCCATGAAACCGAATACGGCGCAGCGAGGGAGGTACCGACGATCGTACCTCCCGCTAGAAAATCCACCCGCGTAACAGTCTGGCCAACACTAGCGGAAGCAGTCGCGACCAGAGTGCTCGCACTACCGACTGCAATCGATGCGCCAGCAACGGGAGAGGTCAGGGCGACACTCGCCGAAGAGGGCGCCACCGTGACACTGAGGGCGGACGAGGATACAACGGCAGTGTTCAAGTCGACAACCCGGGCACTGAGAGAAAAGGTTCCGCCGGTCGTCGGCACCCAGTCAAAGTTGAAGGGAGAAGACGACACCGACCCTAACAGCGAGGCGCCGGAGTAGAAATCGACCCGTTGAACCGTCGCGGGTGATACGGCCGAAGGTGAGGCCGTGAGGGTGATGGTGCTACCAATGGTCCCTATTCCGCCGGAGGGCAGGTTAGAGACCAACGTGACGGAAGGACCGGTTACATTTACGTTCACAACAGTCGATGTGACCGAAGATCCACTCGTATCGGTGACTCGGGCAGAAAGTGCGATGACCCCCGAGGAAGAGGGGGTCCAAAGAACTGAATAAGGGGGAACCAGCGCTGTTCCGACCACTGAGGATCCGGCCAAGAAATCCACGCGATTCACGGTGGCGCCGCTTGAAGCCGATGCGGTCGCTGTGATCGTTGCGGAAGTGCCGAGAGCAATATTGGCGCCATTTGATGGAGCCGTAACCGAGACGGTGGGCACGGATGTCACGGCCGTAACAGCCACCGCAGTCGAGGTGACCACGGCACCCGCGGAGTCAGTCACTCGAGCGGTGATCGAAACGGAACCGGCGGAGGCTGGAATCCACGAAACGGTGTACGGCGAGGAGTTCGCAGTCCCCACGAGTGCAGTTCCTGCAAAGAAATCGACCTTCGAGATCGTTGCCGGGGAAACCGCGGTGGCAGTGGCCGTCAGTCCCACACTCGTCCCAACGACCACCGCAGCTCCGGAAGTAGGAGCGGAAATGGCAATAGTCGGACCGGTGACGTTTACATTGACCGCAGTCGAAGTCGCGACGGTACCGTTGGTATCTGTTACACGAGCAGTGAGCGCACTTATGCCCGTGGCGCTCGGTGACCAGGTAACCGAATATGGTGACGTTAAAGCCGTGCCTACAATCGTCGTGCCAGCCAGGAAGTCGACGCGACTGACCACGGCCCCACCCGAAGCGGACGCCGTGGCGGTCAGCGAAGTACTGGCACCAAGGGCAACCGTGGTGCCGTTCGTCGGGGCAGTCAGCGCCACCGTTGGCACGGAGGTCGCTACAGTGACGGCGACGGCAGAGGAAGTGGCGGCGGCGCCGCTGCTGTCCGTAACACGAGCCGTGAGCGAAACAGCTCCAGCTGTGATGGGCGTCCAACTGAATGTAAAGGGCGCCGCAAACGACGTGCTGAGGAGTGTCGTGCCCGAGAAAAACTCCACCTTGGATATGGTTGCTGGCCCGACCGCGGAAGC
>CAIJFT010000043.1 GCA_903820035.1 uncultured Opitutia bacterium | reverse complement strand
CTCGTGTAAAAGAGGGGCCTGACTCCTAGGGGGTCTCTGGCAACCTGTAAAATATTCCCATCGGAGTAGCAAAAGGCAAGGACTCGCTCTATTGCGACATAGGCGCGTGGATCGGTCCGACCGTGATCTACGCGGCAACCCGGTGCCGCCAAGTCGTCTGCTTTGAACCTGACCCGGTGGCCTATCGGTTTCTGCAGTGGAATATCGCGCTGAATAACCTAACCAATATCTCGTCATTCAGCGTCGCGCTATCCGACCGGATCGGGGTGCAGCGAATGGCCAGTTTTTCCGGCAACCTGGGAGAGAGTTCAACCAGCCTTCTCTCGCCGCAGCCAACCGAGACGACCACCACCGCTGTAGACGTCCTCACTTTGGATTGGTCCACCTTCTCCACGGCATTCGCACTGGGAAAAATTGATCTCATGAAAATTGATATCGAGGGCGGCGAGTTTGCGTTGGTACCACGCCTCGCCGCCTATCTCCGGGAATACAAACCCGTGGTCTTTCTTTCGACGCATGCCCCTTATCTTGACGAGAACAAGCGGGAGCCGGCGATGGCTGCGATTGCCGATGTCATGTCGATCTACCGTCACTGCCTCGACGAGAACCGCCGCCCGCTGAGCAAGGCTCACCTAACGTCGGGGGAAGCGGCAACGCAATTTAGGTCCTACATCTTCACTGACTGACACCGGCCATGACCTGGCCCCGGATGGGGCCGGCTGAAACCAGTCGGCGGGTCACAGTCGCTTCCCGATTCGTTCGGCCTTAACGTGCGCCCAGTGGCGGACGAGTTGCGGAAAGCGGTGGACCGTCCAAAACGGCCGGCATTCTCGCATGATTTCCTGGTATCCGAATTCCCTGACAACCTCGAAACGCTGTTGCGCCCCTGTATCACTGCGATAGTCGACGGCCTGGGTCGGGTTCTTCCGGGCCCATTCAGCCCCGAGCATCGCCATACCGCGGGTTTCATCCCGGGTGCGGACGAACATCTCCCATACGGCGCACAGCAACTTGAATTGGAAGTGTTTCATGCCCCATCCGTTGCCCGCCAAACCGGTGGCAAAGCACTTCGTGCCGCGATGCAGGCCGAACTGAAACGCCTGTTGCCGCGACGGGAAAGGGGCGTGCAGCACATGACACTCCCGCCGTTTCGAGAACTCGACGCGCCGTCCGGAAATCAAGGGATCAGGATCAACAAACATCCCCGGCACTATATCAGGCCACCGGACCCGTCGTGAGAACATATGAATGCCCCGAAGCTTGGTTTCCGACAGGAAATCGAGCACATGCCACGTCGCATGATCACAGTCAGGTTCGACCGCCATTTCGTCTATCATCCGTGCCAGACTCAGCTCGGAGCGAAAAACCATGTCCGCGTCCAATTTCAAGAACAGGTCGAACCGGTCGATCTCCCGGGCAATCGTGGCGTAGAGTGCGGCGTGGGCGGCATGATTACCAAGGCCGGCAATCACGCGATGATCGAAGCTTCGGTGCGACTGAACTTCAAGGCTCTTGAGGCAATAGGGGTAGTCCTGCTCCCCCGAGAAGAGCGTCAAAATGCAAATTCGCTTCGTCATGATTTCCGCCTCTTTTTCAGCCGGTGGCAGCCAACGAGGATTACCACATCGGTCACCAGGTAGAACACCGCCAGCGCGACGGCCGCCCCGGTCGAACTCCACTGCGGAACCAACCAAACCAGAGTCGAAATCTGCAGCAACAAACCAATCGCATAGGCGGCATTTATCCACCCCACCTTGCCTTCAGCCATGAGGAGCGAGCCATACGGACTGGCAATCAAGGCTGCGACATAGGTCCCAACCACGATCTGAACGGGCAACACGCTGCCACGGT
>CAIJFT010000042.1 GCA_903820035.1 uncultured Opitutia bacterium | reverse complement strand
TCAGGAGGCCGAAGCCGCGCGCAATCGCCCGGCTGGTCAGCGGCTTGATCAAAATGCCCTCGGGCGTGGCGGTGACCACCGCCCGGGTGCCTGCCCCGATGCGAAACTCCCGGCGGTAGCGCCGCGGAATCACGATCTGCCTCTTGGCGGTGAACGAAATCGTTGCGGAGTCTGCCTTCGCCTTCATGGCCCTACGCAAACATGCCGCAAAGGTCCGACAATCGCGAAAAGCTGATTTCGAGTGAGAGTCCTGCGTTTGCCCGAGAGCTGTGAGCGGGCGAAGTTGGTGATCGGTGGCCCGTGGTGATAGGCCCGATCTAGGCTGACTCCCTTGTCCGGCGTGGCTCGCCGCGAAAACCGGCGGGCGGAATTTTTCGCCCCGCGCGCGACGGGGCGGTCGCGGGAAAATCAGCGCGTCTTCCGCTCGATCATCAGCCGGGTCTTTTCGAGTTCCTCGGCCAGGGCCTTCTCCGCCGGCAGCGCCAGCTTGTATTCCCGGGCCAGCACCTTGTTTGGCAATCCCTCCAGTGCATATCTGGCCAGCGCATCATCGCGCTCGGAGCAGAGGATCAATCCCACCGGCGGATTCTCCCCCTCCCGCGTCCAATGCCGACGGGCAAAATTCAGATACAGGTGCATCTGACCGGCATCGGCATGAGTCAACTTACCTACCTTAAGGTCGATCACCACGAGGGCCTTCAACTTCCGGTGAAAAAACAGCAGATCGACGCGATACCACTGATCGCCGATGCGCAGCCGGCGCTGCCGGCCGACGAACGCAAAGTCGCCGCCGAGTTCGAGCAGGAATTTTTCCAGGTGGAGCAGCAGCGCCTCCTCCAACTCCGACTCGGAGTATTCGTCCTTCAGGTTGAGGAATTCCAGAACGAGGGGATCCTTTACCTCCTCCTCGGCGCCCACCCGGTCCCCGGGCCGCGGCTTCGCGCCCTTCACGAGCATGGCGGCCTTGTCGCGCGACAGCGCGGTGCGCTCGTAGAACACGGTGGCGATCTGGCGATCGAGCTGACGCACCGACCAGCCGCCGCGCAGAGCCTCCGTCTCGTAAAAGCGCCGGGCGGCTTCCTCCTTCACCGTCATCAGGCGCACATAGTGCGACCAAGGCAGGGGAAAACGCGGTTGCGCGGGCGATTTTTCAGACAGCGTCTGACTAATTTTACCGGACGATTTTTCAGACGGTGTCTGAAGAATTGCCTGGTTCGGCCAGAGGAGGAAGAAGCGCTTCATCTGGCTGAGATTCACCGCGCCAAACCCCCGGCCAAATTTTGCGGTCAAATCGGCGGCCAGCCGGACAACGACTTACTCGCCATACCCCGCGCGCTTTTCGCCACCCTGCTCGAATTCGACGATGCGCCGGCCGAATTCCCAGTAGATCGCGGTCATCACGGTGTTCACCGCTCGTGCCGAGACCCGCCGAGCATCCTCCAGCAAGCGGCTCAGATCCGCGACCAATCCATCGTAGTTTGCAGCGGAGACGGATTTCACGGGACGCATGGCAGTAAGGTCCAAGGTCATGGCTTTCTGCGTTCGATCAATCCCGTTCTGCCGGTGGCGGGCGCGACCAGAAGTTGTACGACTACACATTTCTGGTACCGGCGCGCCGGACAAGACCGTCGGCAAAACCCACCGGCGCCCCTCCGAAAATCCCCCCCGAGATTATGGCCCCGCGTTCATCCGACGAAGCCTACGGCCAACCACGCGCCATCGATCCCAACGTATCCCACGCCTGCACCTCATTGGTTTCAGCGTTCATGGCAGGATTGGTCGACGGTAATCGGTGGTCAGTGGATCGACGGATCGGCGGCGGTTTGACCGATGGAGGCGGGGCGTCCCCGCCCCGCAGGGAACGTGCCGCGATCCGGTTTCGCGGCGTGAAATCACCCCGCCTCCAGGGTACGGGAATCGGAGCAATTTTGCCGGTGTCTCCAGCGACAGCTGCTCACGGATACCTCCGGTTCCGTGTCTTCCGTGTGTTCCGTGGGCCCCCGCCTTGATCCGACGTTTTTTCCGACCTTTCGTGTGTTTCGTGTGTTTCGT
>CAIJFT010000041.1 GCA_903820035.1 uncultured Opitutia bacterium | reverse complement strand
TTCTACGCAGGCGGGAGGAGTTGGGGGCGAACGCCGCGATTTTGAAGCGACGGGTCGAGATTGACCGCTCGCTACTTGTCCTTGATTCGGCATGGCGCGACCGCTCCCGCCAGCTGCTCCCGCTGCTGGCTCCCTCGCCGGACATGCCCAGGTCCAAGATTGGCTTTCATGGCGGCAATCGCTGAGCGCGCCAGCGGTCGGTAGTTTTGGCTCGGCGGCTTCGCTGAATCGGGACATCAATCCAGCCGGCGTCCGCTTTGGGGATGCCCTCCCGATTCAACCGACTCCAACGTCTGCCTGCTTCGTTTCGCCCCCTCCGAAATCCATGAATGCTCTGTTCAAGTTTGTTGCCCCTGTGATTGCTTTGGCGCTCCCCGCTTCGGGGCTCTCCGCTGCCGCCCATGATTGGCCGCAGTGGCGCGGTCCTGACCGTTCCGACGTCTCGAAGGAGACCGGACTCCTCAAGACGTGGCCGGCGGGCGGCCCGAAACGCGTCTGGCTCTACGAAAAGGCGGGCAACGGCTACTCGGGCCCGGCGATCGCCAACGGTAAATTCTTCACGCTCGGGACGCGCGACGGTAAAGAGATCCTCCTCGTGCTCGATGCCAGCACCGGCAAAGAGCTCTGGACGGCGAATCTCGGCAGCGTCCTGCCGAATAACTGGGGTAACGGACCCCGTGGCACGCCGACCGTCGACGGCGATCGGGTTTACGCGATCTCCGGCCTGGGTGATGTCGTGTGTGTTGCCGTCGCCGACGGCAAGTTGGTGTGGAAAAATTCGTTGACCGGACTCGGCGGTGAGCAGCCGAAGTGGGGCTACACCGAGTCGGTGCTCGTCGACGGCAACCGCGTGCTCTGTACGCCGGGCGGGAGCAAGGGTGCGGTCGCGGCGCTCGACAAGGCCACGGGGAAACTCGTGTGGCAGTCCGTCGACTTCAAGGATCCGGCGCATTACTCGTCAATCGTGCCGGCGGTGATCAATGGCACGCCGCAGTACGTGCAGCGCACGGAGAAGAGTGTGGTTGGCCTCGCCGCGGCCGACGGCAAGTTGCTTTGGCAGACAACGTTTCCCGGCCGTACGGCGGTGATTCCGACGCCGATCGTGCGCGGCAACGAGGTGTACGTGACCGCCGGCTATGGCTCGGGTCACAAGCTGGTGCGTATCGGCGCGAACAACGCGGTCGAGGTCGTCTACGAGGGCAAGGAAATGAAAAACCACCATGGCGGTGTGATCCTGGTGGGGGACTATGTTTTTGGGCACGCGGACCCGGGTTGGCTTTGCCAGGATTTTAAGACCGGCAAGTCGGTCTGGTTGCACCGTGAGTTCGGCAAGGGCGCGATCGGTTACGCGGACGGCATGCTATACTGTCTCGAGGAAAAAACCGGCAACGTGGTGCTGATCGACGCTTCGTCGAAGGGTTGGCAGGAGCACGGCCGCTTTACTCTCAGTCCCCAGACGAAGATCCGCAGCCCGAGCGGCGCCATCTGGACGCACCCCGTCATCAGCAACGGCAAACTCTACCTCCGCGACCAGGACATCATCTACTGTTTCGACGTGAAGGGTTAGGGCGGCAGCCCGGGCGCGAGCGTTCAAGAGCGAGGGGACCGCGCCCCCGTGGGCCTCCGCGGGAGCGCACGGATGAGGCGACGAAGGGACTCGGCCCCGCAGCGTACGCCGCGGGCTGCGGGGCTGAATTCGAGCGTTCGCTTTCACAAGGGAGGCGGTGCGTCCTTCGACGGCTGGTTAATGCGCAGCGCGGGGGATTGATCAGCTTCGAGACGATTGATGACGCGATGGAGGCCCTCCCGCAGCGTGGCGGCGTTGAAGTTGAGCAGCAGACCGACCGGGAGGTTAAGCATACGAAGGTAGGTCAGAAGTTGTTTGGTATGCACGGGTGCGAGGCGTTCGATGGACTTGATTTCGACGATCACCTTTCCGGCGACGAGCAAATCGGCCCGAAAGGCTTCGTCGAAAACCCGTCCTGCGTGGGTGATGGCAACCGGTTGCTGCCGGACGACCCGGAGGCCGCGCCGAGTGAGTTCGTCGGCGAGCAGGACTTCGTAGACATGCTCCAATAAGCCAGGTCCCAGATTGCGGTGCAGCGCGATTGCGGCGTCGATGATTTGGCCGGTGATGGTGTCGAGCTCGGTTGCGGAGATCTTTGCCGTGGAGGTCATCAGAATATGGTTACGTTGCAGAGCCGGCCTGAGCGATGGTCCGACCGAGCGCCCCGGCAAGGCGCGCAAAGCCTGAATTCGTGGGGGCGCACTCCGCGCTCGCTGTGTCTCCGCCTGAACCCTTTTTCTCGAGAGGAGAGCCCGTGCGCGTTGCTGAGGAGAGGGTAGGAGGTTCCGAAGGATGAGAAGGTTCACGCGGAGGCGCGGAGGACGCGGGGAGGATGATCCGCAGCCGGCTGGGCTTCGTTCGCACCAATGCCGGATATGAGGAGGAGAGGGACTGGTCGGTGCCGACCGACTCCTGTCTCCGTCGATCGTACTAACTGAAATCACCTCAACCCTCTGCGGTCTCCGCGCCTCCGCGTGAACCCTTCTTTCCTAGGGAAATCCCGTGCGCGTTGCCGAGGAGCGGGTGGGGGTGTCCGAAAGATGAGAAGGTTCACGCGGAGGCGCGGAGGACGCGGAGAGTATGATCCTCAGATGAGGCGAGCTTCGTTTGCCGCAATGGCGGATACGATAAGGAGAGGGACTAGTCGCTGCCGACCGACTCCTGTCTCCGTCGATCGTACTAACTGAAGTCTCCTCAACCCTCCGCGGTCTCCGCGCCTCCGTGTGAACCCTTCTTTCCTGGGGAAATCCCGTGCGCGTTGCCGAGGAGCGGGTGGGGGTGTCCGAAGGATGAGAAGGTTCACGCGGAGGCGCGGTGGACGCGGGGAGGATGTTCCGCAGCCGGCTGGGCTTCGTTCGCACCAATGCCGGATATGAGGAGGAGAGGGACTGGTCGGTGCCGACCGACTCCTG
>CAIJFT010000040.1 GCA_903820035.1 uncultured Opitutia bacterium | reverse complement strand
GTTGGTGTTCGCGTTGTTCTGCGAGGCCACGCCGGCCACCACGAGCGAGAGGCCGTCGCCGTTCAGGATGCCGAGGGCCGCCATCAGCTCGGAGCTGACGGCGTCGATCGACATCGGGAGGAGGGCCATGTTACGGGAGATGAGTGAGCCCGTCGTGGCTTCGGTGAGCGCGTAGCCGCCGTCGGCCGGGGCGGAGGCAACGAAGGGGGAAAGTTCGACCGGCTGGTCGGAGGCCGGGGTCTTGCCGGGTTGCGCGTAAACCGAGGTGAGCAGGCAGGCGGCAAGGGCGAGGCGGGTGTTCATGGGGTCGCAGGTCAGGGGAGCGGAGAGCCAGACCCTTGTCACGGCGGAAGCGGCGGGTGGGCGGTTCCGGAGGCCGTCAAAAGGGATCAGGTGTACATTCGGCCTAAGTCCCAACGAGGAATCCGCCGCTCCGTTTAGCACGACGCCGTAGCGTGGCCGCTGGCCGGTTGACCAACCCCGTGGTCGATCAACTCCGGATTCTCCAGCAGGATCGCCCCTCGGGCTTCGAGCGCGCGGACCTGGGCGGCGATTAAATCACGGACGTGGATGTAATCGCGGGTACAGGTACCGTCGGAAGTGGAGTGGTCGTCGCCCAAAACCGCGAGATCCGGCCGTTGCCCAGGCGCAATTTGCCGGACAAAGCGTTAAGCCACACCGGAGGGCCCATCGCCAGTTCGCGTGGCGTAGTAGACTATTTATTGTCGTGGTCGGCTTTCGCTTACCGCTGTCTGAAGTTTCGCCGCCTTAGACCGAGTCGACGGAGCGGAGGAAAATCGAAAAATCCAGATGGACGTCGAAAATGTCCATTTCCGAGCCACCAGGCCTTGCGTATGGTGACTGCTTCGGTCGCGTGTTTGGTTTTAACCCCTCGTCCCGCCATGTTTGAAACTTTTTGCACTACGCCCCCCGCACGCCTGTCCCGCTTTGCCGTGCTAATAGTTCTCCCGTGGTGCTCCGCGGTGCTGAGCGCACAAACGGTCGCGAACCCACCCGCCACGGTTCCCGGAGCCGGAGACCTCAAGAAAGCTACCGGTTCGGAAGTGATCGAGCTTACTCCCTTTGCCGTCACCACGACGCAGGATCGCGGGTACCAAGCGCAAGCGACCTTGGGTGGCAGTCGCCTGCGGACCGACCTCAAGGATGTCGCCGCTCCCAGCAGTGCGTTCACGACGGAGTTTCTCAACGACGTTGCGGTCACTAACACCGACGATCTCGCGCGCTACATGCTCAGCACGGAGTATAACTGGGGTGAGGATGGAGGCAGTGGGCAGAACTTCCTCAAGGACAGCAGCACCCGCACGCTCCGGATGCGGGGACTCCCGGGCGGCACCGTGTCGGTCAACTTCTTCAAGTCGAACTTTCCGACCGATACGTTCAACTCCGAGCGAATTGACCAGGCCCGGGGTCCGAATTCGGTACTTTTCGGCATCGGCTCTCCAGGCGGCATTATTAATGTTTCCACCAAGCGCGCACAGCTGGGCAAGAATGCGGTCTCCGCTGCCGTGCAGGGGCGCTCGGCAGGCGGCCGCCGCGAGGAGGGCGACTTTAACCAGGTACTCAGCGATAAGCTGGCCGTCCGCGTAGGCGCGGTGAAGGATAACCGCGGCAGTTGGCGCAACTACGAGTTTAGCGATTCGGAGCGTTCCTACCTTACCGGCAAGTGGCGCCTCTCGGCGAAGACCGAGCTGAATATCGATGCGGAGAAGACGGCCATCACGAAGCAGATCAAGCGGACCGTCACGGCCCTTGACGCCTACACCGCGTGGAAGGCGGCAGGGAGCAACCTTGGCACCGCCGCTAACGTCGGGCAGCAGATCTCAACCGTGGCGGCAGCCAACACGCCCTACCTCGTTTTGGACACGGCGTCGGGGGCCCTCGCCAACTGGGTCAATAAGACCATGAGCACCCTGCGCTTGTCCGCCGACGGCGACAATGTGCCCCTGACCGACTTTAGCGTGTTGCCGCGGGAGACGGCGGTGTATGGCCCGGGCTTTGACCAGAACACCAACTACACGCGGCTCGGGGCCTACCTGACGCATGCGTTCACCCCGGCGTTTAACCTCGAACTCGCCGCGCTGCGCACGAGCAGCCACTTCTCGACTTGGGATCCGCAGACCGCCAACGGCCGTGCCCTAACGGTCGACACCAGTCCGACCCTCCCATCGGGCGTCGCCAATCCTAACCTGCGCAAGACCTACTTCGATGGATTGCCGCAGGTAACCTTGACCGACGAGTGTGATGATTCGATTCGAGCGGTGCTGTCCTATACGAAGAACTTGGGTTGGTGGGGCAAACACACGCTGGCGGGAGTCCACGAGTATGACTTCACCAAAGTCGGCATCCAGGTCATGCGCGAACAGATCGTCTCTTCGAACGCGCCGAATCTTACCAGCGCGGCCCACAATTCCAACCGCGTCTTTCGCCGCACCTATGTCGACCTCGCGGGTCCGAGCACCGGAATCGTGATGGCGCCCTATAATCAGAAGTCGTTGGGCACGGTCACCGAGACCATCAGTGGCAAGACTTACACGACCGCCCTCGTGCCTTTCAACGCGAACACCCAGCTCAACAGCTTCGACGAGCACACGTCCATCGGAATGCTGCAGAGTTCCTTTTGGAGCGATCGGATTAAAACGATCATTGGCGCCAGCCGCGATAATCGCAACGACTACGCCTCCACCCAGGTCCTCACGCCGGTGGCGGGTTTCACCAACGGCCTGCCGACGCCGGTACGTAGCCAGACGCCTAATACGGTGGTGGCGCGGAGCGCATCCTTCAGCGGAGTATTCCAGGTCAATGACCGGCTCGGGTTGACCTACAGCAAAGCGGCCAACAGCGGTCTGCCGTCCTTCTCGGGGAAACTTAACACCGCAAGCTCCGAGCTGACCAGCTTCACCCGCCCACCCATCCCGCGCGGCACCAGCATGGACGTTGGCGTCAAGCTGGACCTGTTCCAGCACCGGCTCTTTGTCACCGCGGGTTATTTCCAAACCGCGGCCACCAAAGATTTCAATTTCAGCAACATCAACTCATCGATCAATCCCATCTGGGATGCCCTCGCGCTGGCCGGCAAGGTGCCGACTGGAACCGCTTCGAATTCCACCGGGATGACCTTCGACTCGCGCACGCAGGGCTACGAGTTGGAAATGACCGCAAACTTTACCGAGCACTGGCGGGCATTTCTCAATTACAGCAACGAACAGACGGTGCGGACGAATATCGGGCAGGAGGAAGTCGCTTATCTCACCACCTGGCGTCCGCTCTGGCAGACGAACCAGGCTCTGCCCCTCGCCACCGGTGCAGGCACGATCGCGAGCCAATTGACGAAGCTCGATGCGGCTGCGTTCACCAACTACACGCTCGCGGACGGCAAGCTCCCCCTCGGCCAAATGCGCCACAAGTTCAACGTCGTGACCAATTACGATTTCTCCAGCGGACCGCTGAAGGGTATCACCGTGGGTGGCGGCGTCCGCTATACCGGTAAGCCGATCATTGGCTACACCGCCACGGGTACGCCCTCCGCCATCGCGCGCACCGTCTTTTACGGATCGGAGCAGGTGTTCGTTGATATTAACGCGGCCTATCGCCGGAAGGTCGTGTTGGCGGGAAAGCCGGTCGTGTGGTCCCTGCAGACAAACATCAACAACGTCTTGAACAACGATGCCTTCGTCCGACTCCAGCAAGCGAGCGACGGGATGCTGGTGAACTACCGCTTTAATCCGCCGCTCGAGTGGATCATCACCACCCGATTCAGTTTCTAAGGGCGCACCCAGCTCGAACCTCTTACTCGCATCCGGAGTTTTTATGGCACGTCGCGGGCCGCACCGAAAGCGCCCCGCTGGCGAGGCTCGATCCGAGTGCGACCCTCCTTTTAACCCGGTTCGCGGACATCCTATTTATCGAATGAAAACCATAATTTCCCTGCTCGCCACCATCGCGGGCGGCCTCGTGGCATTCAGCCCGTTCGCTACTTTAGCCCTGACCAAGGTCGAAGCCGCGCCGCCGCTCAGCGCCTTCGGCGTGTGGGATCGGGGGGATACCTTCGACCCCAAAGACTATCCTTTTCTGAAGGGATTCTCGTTCGGTCAGCGGTGGGCTGAAGTGGAAACGCAGCCCGGAGTTTTCGACTGGAGCGCCTTGGATCGCGCGGTGGAGAGGGCCTACCGGCAAAAGGTCTGCCTTTACCTGTCCATTGGCCCCGGGCCCGAGTCTCCAGAGTGGATTTATGCGAACGGCGTGCCGCGCGTAATGACCAAGGGGGAGAAGGAAAAACACATGGAGAAGTGGAATGGCTACCCCTACTACCTTGCTCCCGCTTACAAGACCTACTTCCAGCGGTTGATCACGGAATGGGCCAAACACATCCGCTCTTACCCGAGAGAAAAGCAGGAGTGCATTGCTTTTATCCAGATCAAGACCGGGTGCACGGGCGATGAAACCCCCTACAAGGGCACCCCCATCGACCGCCAGTACGATCTGCCCAGAAGCGCGCCTGCCTGGCGGGACTTCCGCATCGATATCTTCGGCTTATTCGTGAAAGTCTTCCAGCAGGATCCGGCCCACCCGCGGATTGATCTGCTTTTCAACGCCGTGGGACCCGTCGTCGGTTCGGACGAGGACGCGGTCGAAGCCCGCGAAGGGTTCGTCAAGGAATGGGAATGGGTTACCAACCACGTCGGCGGCAGCTTCGGGATTAAGAACGGAGCATTGTCCCGCGGGCACCATCTGGCCGGCGAAAGGGCGCTGTATGAGCAGTGGACGCCGTACCTCGTCGACCCCAAGGGACTCACGCTGTTTCGGCGCTCCGAAATGGACCAGACGTGGCAAAGGCCGTGGTATCAGTTGAACATTCCGCTCAACTTCTACTGGGGTGCGGTGAATGCGCTGAACGGCGGACAAAGCGTGTGGGATATTAGCAAGGGCGCCATGGACGCGTGCAAGGAGCAGGGCTTCGATTACTCCTTTTACTTCTTCAATCGCTACGCGGGACAGATCTATCCGCAGACCGCCACCGGCGCTTTCTGCGCGCTGCACAAGGGGTTGAATGCGGCCGACACCAAAGCGTATCCGGAGTCGGTCTTCGGGCCTGCGGAGCGCCGAAACGTTGAGCGTATGCTCAAAATCACCGCAGCCTATTCGCGGTATGGAGCAGCGGTGGACGACAAGAACGGCCTGCTGCTGGACCAGGTGCGGCAACGCGACACCCAAACGGGATTCAACGACGTGGGCTGGGACATTTGGCCGGAGAACTATGGCCGGTTCCTCTACCAGATCTCACCCGATGAAACGACGGTTCCGCGTTGGCGGGTAGGCGGCCCCCTCACGAAGTCGTCCTCAGTTTATTCCCGCTTTGGCCGGGCGTTTGAGCACGCCGCAGGGAAGGATGCGATGTACTTCAAGCTGCACGACGGATTCTCTTCCGACAATCAGCCGAAGACCATGTCGATCCATGTGCTCTGGTATGATGCGCAGGCGGGCTCGACCTGGAAACTGGTCTATGATGCCGGGCAAGGAGAGATGCGTACGGCGATCGCGGTCACGGGAACCGGCAACGGGAAATGGCGAAGTGAAGTCGTCACGCTCAAGGACGCAGTATTTGCCCACGGTGGGATCCACGGCAGCGACGTGGCGTTAATCAACACCGACGACCGGGACGATGTTTTCAGCCTCGTTGAAGTCCACCGTGGCGAAGCACTGCCTGAATGGAAGTTCGCCGCTGACCAACCGTCCATCGCCAAGGCCAATGCGGCGGGCGACCAGCCGACCCGCGCCGCGAAGCGGGAGGAGCGACGCAAAGCCAAAGGCAAGTGACCGGAAGAATCCGTGCGAGCGACCCTCGATCCAGCACGGACGATGACGGCACGATCGCGTGCGTCCTCACTTCGCCTAAGACCTCCCACTTCGGACCTATCCCATGAACATCACGCTTACCGTGGCCTCCTTTATCCTGTGCACCGGCCTCGTCGGCTTCGTTGCCTGGTGGCGCACGCGGGGGATGGATAATACCGACTCGCAGACGTACTTTCTCGCAGGGCGTAAGCTGCCGTGGATCCAGGTCGCGGGGGCGCTGTTACTGACCAACCTCTCGACCGAGCAATTGATCGGCCTGAACGGTGCGGCTTCTATCCACGGGATGGTGGTGATGGCGTGGGAGGTGGTCCCGGTCTTCGCCCTGATCGCCATGGCCTGGTACTTTCTGCCACGTTTTTGGTTGGGCAACATCACCACGGTGCCGCAATTCCTCGAGCAGCGTTTCAACGCTACGTCCCGCCGGATCATGAGCATGGTGTTCATCATTACCATCGCGCTGAATATCTTGCCGTTTGTACTCTATTCCGGCGGCGTGGCGATGAGCACGATCTTCCACGTGCATACGCAACTGGGGATTTCCGAATCGGCTTCTTTCCAACTCATGGCCTGGAGTATCGGCGTAATCGGATCCTGTTATGTCGTCTTCGGGGGCATGAAGGCGGTGGCGCTGTCGGACACGCTCTATGGCGCCGGACTTCTCATCTGCGGCTTGCTCATTCCTGTTCTTGCGCTGGTCAAGCTGGGTGACGGCGACTTCCTCGCGGGCCTTATCCGCGTGCTGCATCATCAGGCGCCGAAAATCGATCCGGTCGGCGGGCCCAGATCGAACGTTCCATTCGCAACGCTCTTCACCGGAATGCTGTTCATCAACTTGTTCTATTGGTGCACGAACCAGATGATCGTACAGCGCTCCTTCGGGGCGAAGAGCTTCGCCGAGGCCCAGAAAGGCATTCTCGCCACCGCTGGGCTCAAGCTGCTTGGGCCGCTCTTTCTCGTGATCCCGGGGATCATCGCCGCCGAGATGTTCGGGGCTACCGTCATCGGCAACGGCGACCTCGCTTACTCGCGGCTGGTCGACGCGGTCCTGCCGCCCTATCTGGTCGGTGTATTTGCCGCGGTCTTTCTGGGCTCCGTGATCAGCGCGTTTAACGGTGGGCTGCACAGCGTCTCGACGATGTTCAGCGTCGACCTCTACCGTGGCTGGCTGCGGCCTCGCTCCTCGGACCACACGATGGTTCTCGCGGGGAAGGTTTTTGCCGTGGGTATCGTGGTCGTGTCGGTCCTCACCAGCAGCCTACTGGGCGGTTCCTCGGAGGGAATCTTCACGATGATGAAGCAGGTGATGTCCGCCTTCAAACTGCCCCTGCTTGCGGTGGTGGCTATGGGCATGCTCAGCCGACGGGTTCCGGCCTGGGCCGCGAATGTCTCGATGATTCTCGGGGTGTTCACCTCTATCCTGCTCAATTCGATCTGGGGTGATGGTTTTCTCGGGTTCCGTTTCGATTTCTCCACGCTTCATATCCATTGGCTGCATCTGGCAGCGCTTAATACCCTCTTGCTTTGCGGTTTCATGCTGGCTGTCGGCCTCTTCGTCCGGGTTCTTCCCGGCGCGGCCCGTGTCACTCGGACCAATGCGGCGACGGCGCCAGACGTGGACCTCACACCGTGGCGCGGTCTACGCGTCGCCTCTCTACTGGTTGCCCTGGGGGCGATCGTTTTCTACTTTGCGCTTTGGCGCCTCGTGCGGGCCGGTTAGTTGCTATCACAGGTGAAGACGCGCCCGCGCAAGTTGAGCTCCCAGTCTGCCGCCAAGCCGCGCCTGCGTGTGCTTCCGGTCCGGGACCCCTCCGTCTTTTCGCTTGAGGCGTACATGGCAGATCCCAAGACGCGCGTCTTCAACTTCAATGGTCGTCCTCTCGTGTCGGTGCTGGGTCGGGAGGACTTTCCGGGCGAGCGGATTTTCAAGTTGCCGACGAAGTTGGTCGAATCCTCCAGCCGGCAACCGCTGACCTCGGCCTTGCTGCCGTGTCGGCTTGGCTATTTTCCCCGTGCTAAGGGGCAAAAAGTTTCCCGATCCAACGGCGATTGGGAGTTCACCCTGCTGTATTGTCTCGATGGGGTGGGCGTGCTCGATCTCAGTCAGGCAAAGTATCGGATCACCCGCGGGACGTTTGCGCTGCTCCGCCCGTTCGAATTCCACGCCTATGCCGCTGATGCGGACCATCCTTGGTCCTATTACTGGATCCATTTCCACGGAACCGTTGCGCAGCAGTATTACGATCTACTGACCGGCGGCGGAAAAGATGTCTGTGTTCCGGTCGAGTCGGACCTGCGCTTTGTGGAGAATTTCGAAAAGATCCTCGGAATCTTTGAGGAAGGTCAGGCCTACAAGAATCTGGTGCAGGCTTCGGCGGCGATGCATCAGCTGCTCGGCGATCTTTTCGGGCAGATCTGCAAGCGGAGCGCACCGCAGGAGTCGGCGGAGGCGCGCATCGAGCGCACGATTGCAATGATGCGTAAGAATTTCGGCACGCACGTCACCATCCATGAGCTGGCGGCCAGTGTCGGCATGTCGCACGCGCATTTCACGCTGCAGTTTCGCAAGTACACCGGGCTGAGTCCGCGGAGCTTTTTCAACCGGAAGAGAATTGCCAAGGCGTGTGAGTACCTCGCCACAACCGATGCCAAGGTGGAGAACATCGCGCGGCTGGTGGGCTATGACGATCCGTTCTATTTCTGCAGGCTTTTCAAGCAGATCACCCAAAAGACGCCGACCCTCTATCGGCGATCATTCCTCCCGCCTTCGAATGCCGCTGGGAGGGCGGAGCCACCTGATGCGTGACACCTTGCAGCGCAAGCGCCCTTCGGCGGCCCGCTCGCATGGTGCGGCGGCGGCACGGTGGACAGCGGCTGATCAAACCAGCGTCGGGCGGCCGCGTCGGCTTCGCGGCAAAACCCGGGCCCCAGAGTGAAAGTCCGGCCACATTTCCCATGGAAAAACGACAGACCGTCATCTTTCTAATCGATACCCAAGGCGCCAACTGCGTCGGATGCTACCGCCCAGACCTTGCTCTCGGCACACCGCATATTGACCAGCTGGCGGCGCAGGGCGTGCGATTTGACGCGGCCTATACCTGCGCACCGGTTTGCGGTCCGGCCCGCTCGGCGCTGTTGACCGGACTGTACCCCCACAGCACCGGCGTGCTGGGGAACGACATGGCGCCTCACTTGGATATCCCCACGCTGGGGCAGCGGCTCCGCGATCGCGGTTTCGCGACCGGCTATGTCGGCAAGTGGCATCTCGACGGCAGTGACTATTTTGGCGACGGCCGTTGCCCGCAGGGTTGGGATCCTGCCTATTGGATGGACGGCCGAAATTACCTCGATTCGTTGCCGTCTGACGAAGCGCGGGCGCTTTCCCGGGAGGTCTTGGCACCCAAAGACGTGGCCGCTCACGGGATTACCGCCGAATTTACCCACGCCTGGCGTGTTGCCGAACGCGCGCGGGAGTTTATCCACGCCAACCGCGACCGTGATTTTCTGCTGGTCGTCTCCATTGACGAGCCGCACCACCCGTACATCGCCCCCGAACCGTACGCCAGTGCGTTCAATGATTTTCTTTTCCCTGTTCCGAACGCGGACGATCCGCTCGTGGACAAGCCGGGCTCGCAGCGCGAATGGGCCCGCCACACCGCGGGCCACCGGGCCCATCTCGTGCGGGATGGCGGCGTGCCGAGTTTGCGTCACCCGCAGCATTTTGGCTGCAACAGCTTCTGCGACTCGCAGGTGGGTCGCGTGCTGCAGGCCATTGATGCCGAGACACCCCAGGCGCTGGTCATTCACACGAGTGACCATGGTGACATGTTCGGCAGCCATGGCCTGCAAGGGAAAGGGCCCTGCATGTACGAGGAAATTGTTCGTATTCCTTTCATCGTGCGATGCCCCGGGCTCACCCCGGCCGGAGCGGTCTCGAAGGCGCCGATTTCGCACATCGATGTGGTGCCGACCTTGCTGGACTATTTTGGGCTGCCGTTGCCTGAGCTCCTGCAGGGGAAATCGCTCCTGGCGCAGATGCGCGATCCCAGCCACCGCACCAACGAGCAGGTCTTCCTGGAGTTCAACCGGTTCGAGATTGATCACGACGGCTTTGGGGCCTTCGCACCCACGCGCACCGTCTTTGACGGCCGGTACAAACTGGCCATCAACTTGCTGGACACGGATGAACTCTACGACCTTTCGACTGATCCCCTCGAACTGCGAAACCGGATCAACGATCCGTCGGTCGTGCCGCAGCGGGAACGTTTGCTGGATGCCTTGCTCGCGTGGATGAACCGTACCCGCGATCCGCTGCGTGGCCCGCACTGGGCGCGGCGCCACTGGGGAACGCGAGGAGGATCGACGTGGGGCGGGCCAACGCGGCCGAGACCCTTCGATGAGGCTTATTACCCCAAAACCCTGCTCTACGATACCGGCAAGGTCATTGATCGCTTCGAATACCTCAAACACTAGGTGATGTGGTGCGACCGGACAGCACCCGCCTGGTTCTCGGGCCGTTTTGCGAACGGCTTTGTGTCTGGTCCGGAAGGACCAACCGTGGCAGTCAGCTTGAGCGCAGTTTGCATCCCTCCATGACCCAGCCGCAGAACCTCGGCCCTCGACCGCAAGTTGCCGAAACGCCCTATCACCTGATGACCAAGCCGGTCGGGTCGAAATGCAACCTCGACTGCAGCTATTGCTTCTACCTCGAGAAGGAGCGGCTCTACGGCGAACCGGCCAGTATGCGGATGAAGCCGGAGGTGCTCGAATCCTACATCCGCGACTACATCGCGTCTCAGCCCGGACCGCACGTGAGCTTCGCATGGCAGGGGGGCGAACCGACGTTGCTGGGCGTGGAGTTTTTCCGGACGGTCGTGGCGCTCCAAAGTCGCTATTCACTCGGCAAGCGGATCGAAAACGCGTTTCAGACCAATGGGGTCCTTTTGGACGACGAGTGGGCTGAATTCTTAGTGCAGCAGCGATTTCTCGTCGGTTTGAGCATCGACGGCCCGGCGCACCTGCACGACGCCTACCGCGTGGACAAGGGAGGGAAGCCAACGTTCGATCGGGTGTTGGCGGGACTTCAGGTGCTGAAAAAACACGGGGTGGAATTCAACACGCTGACCACAGTTCACCGGAAAAACTCAGCGCATCCCCTCGAGGTATATCGATTCCTGCGTGAGATCGGTTCGGGATACATTCAATTCATTCCAATCGTGGAACGCAGTGCCCGGAATCAGAACGAACGCGACCTATGGCTCGCGGCGCCGCCCGACGACGCCGATCCGGAATCGCTGGATGCGCAGGTTACGCCTTGGAGCGTGCGCCCACGGGAGTATGGCAACTTTCTCTGCCGCATTTTCGACGAGTGGGTGCAGCGGGATGTCGGCAAGGTCTTCGTGCAGCAATTTGATGCGGCGCTCGCGAATTGGCTGGGGCGCCCCGCTGGCATTTGCGTGTTTTCCGAGAATTGTGGGCGCAACCTCGCCATCGAGCACAATGGCGACGTCTATAGCTGCGACCACTACGTCTATCCGCGCTACCGCCTCGGCAACCTGCTCAACGCCTCGCTCGCCGCGATGGTTGATTCTCCGCAGCAGCAGGCGTTTGGACTCTCCAAGTCGGGAACGCTACCGCGCTATTGTCGCGAGTGTCCGGTGAAATTCGCCTGCCACGGAGAGTGCCCCAAGCATCGATTCCTGCGCACCCCGAGCGGCGAGGCTGGCCTCAACTACCTGTGTGCCGGCTACAAGGCGTTCTTCACGCACATCGACTCGCCGATGCGCACCATGGGCATGCTGATCGCAACGCGGCAACCCCCAGCGAAGATCACGCAGATGCCGCGGACCCAGTGGGTGCCGAGCAGGCTCAGGAGTTTTTAGCGGGCACCGCCAACGGGGTCATGACCCCGTCACGCCTCCCCGTACTTAGGAGATGACGCGGCACTCCCGCCGCACGGAAGGAAACGGAGGGAACCGAGGGGCGGTTGATGAAATTAAAGGTGGGGCCCGATGTCTCATCGGGCCGAGACGTAGGGTCGATCGTTTCGAACCGGCCGCATGCGGATATCGGGCCCCACCGCCGCGCCGGTTCCGGCGGGCTTTTCCAGCGCACCTCCGGACAAAATCCGCGGAGCGCTCCGATCTCAAATGCGTTACTCTGGCCGCGGTCGGATCACCCCTCCCCTACCTCGAACATGGACGCTGTTACCACTTCGTCACTCTCCCGCCGCCGCTTTCTCCAGCGCGCCGCCGTCGGCTCCGCCGCCTACCTCGCCACCCGCGCCGCGTTGTCCGCCCAGCGCACCCCCGCGCCCCCTCCGATCGCCGCCCGCAACCCAGGCGTGCCGGTGCGCTCCACCGCCGCCGACCTCGACCCGCGCACCGGCCAGCAACGTCTGAACGTCGCGGCACTCAAGGACTGGGAGGCGATGCGTTTCGGGATGTTCATCCACTTCGGCATGAGCACGTACGTCGGCGCGGAGCTCCCGAGCGGACGCGATCCCTCGACCACCTACGCACCGGACAAACTCGACGTCGACCAGTGGGTCTCGATCGCGCGCGACGCGGGCATGAAGTACGCCGTGCTCACCACCAAGCACGTGGCCGGTCACTGCCTGTGGCCGACGCAGCACAACGACTACCACGTCGGCACCTCGGGCAACCAAACCGATGTCGTGGGCGCGTTCGTCAAAGCCTGCGAGCGCCGCGGCGTGAAACCGGGTTTCTATTACTGTGCGTGGGATAACCACAATCGCTTCGGCTCCGTCTCGCCCAACGTGGCCCCGCTGCCGCTCGGCAAAAATCCGGCCCCGTCCCACAAGGGCTCCGCCTATGTCACGCAGGCGTACTTGGATTTCCAGTGGGCGCAGATCACCGAGTTGATGGACACCTACGGCCCGGTCGCCGAGTGGTGGCTCGACATTCCGCACCTGCTGCCACGCGACTACCGCCAGCGGCTCTACGGTCACATCACGCAACGCCAGCCGCAGACCGTCGTGATGTACAACCACGGCATCGGTGACGGCTCGGAATTGATCGTCGACCGCGCGTGGCCGACGGACCTCCTCGCGATCGAACGCTTCCTGCCCAACTCCGCCACGGGCCACGTGAAGTGGCGCAAGATCGACGGCGCCGACCACTACATTCCCGGCGAGGTGTGCGATCCGATCGGCCGCGATTGGTTCTACACCGAACACGACCAACCGCGCTCCGACGCCGAGTTGCTCGGGATGTACCTCACCAGCACCTCCCGCGGCGCGAACCTCCTCCTCGACGTCGGACCCGACCAACACGGGCTGATCCCGGAGCGTTACCAAGCGGCGCTGAAACGCCTGCGGCAGAATCTCGATCGGCTCGGCGTGTAATCAATTTTTTAGCCCAAACTTTTTACCCGGGAGGTGACGGTGAAAACAGACGCTGCACCACTGCGTTCCGTTTCATCCTGAAACTTCTCCCCAGCCATGAAACGCCTCCTGTTCACGACGCTCGCCCTCGCCTTCGCCTCCACGCTCGCCGCGGTCGAAACCGTCTGGCTCGACACGCTCGATCTCCAGTCCCTGCACCAGAGTTGGGGTCACCCGCAGATCAACCGCTCGATGCGCGAGAAGCCGCTGACCATCGCCGGGCAGGTCTACGAGCGCGGCCTCGGCACCCACGCGACCTCGACATTTCGTATCCTGCTCAACCGCGGGACGGAGCGCTTCACGGCGAGCGTCGGGCTCGACGACGCGGCGGGGACGGACGGCTCGGTGGTCTTCCAGGTGCTGGCCGACGGCAAACGGGTGTACAGCTCGGGCGCGATGAAGCGCGGTCAGGCTGCCAAGCTCGTCGACGTCGATCTGCGCGGCGTGCGCACGCTGCAACTGCTCGTGACCGACGCCGGCGACGGCATCACCAACGACCACGGCAACTGGGCAGACGCGCGGTTCACCGTCAGCGGCGCCAAGCCGATCGCGTACGTCGTCCCGCCCGAGGCCCCGTATCTCTTGACGCCCAAAGCCGGCCCCGCGCCGCGGATCAACGGGCCGCTCGTCTACGGCGCGCGCCCAGGGCACCCGTTCCTCTACCGTATCCCGACCCAGGGCACCCGGCCGATGATGTTCGTCGCCGCGGGCCTGCCCGCGACGCTCAAACTCGACCCGACCACCGGTATCATCACCGGCCTCACGCCGCCCCGCGGCGAATACGCGCTCACGTTGACCGCGAAGAACGGCGCCGGTCAGGCGACCCGCCCGCTCAAGCTCGTGAGCGGCGACACGCTCTCGCTGACCCCGCAGATGGGCTGGAACCACTGGTACGCGCACTACAATCGCGTCACGGACGTCATGATGCGCGAGGCGGCCGACATTTTACTCCGCACCGGGATGGCCGAGGTGGGGTACGACTACGTCAACATCGACGACTGCTGGATGAACGCCGAGGCCGACGCCAAACGGAAGCCCGACCCGCTCCGCATCGGGCCGTTCCGCGACGCCGCGGGCCGGCTACGGCCGAACCAACATTTTCCCGACATGAAGGGTCTCGCCGACTACATCCATGCCCGCGGCCTCAAGGCCGGACTCTACACCTCGCCCGGCCCGAAGACCTGCGCGGGTTTCGCCGGTGCGTACCAGCACGAGGCGGACGACGCGCGGCTCTTTGCCGAGTGGGGTTTCGATTTCCTCAAGTACGACTGGTGCACCTACGGCACTCTGGTGACGAAGCCGACCCCGCTGGACGAGATGCAGAAACCGTACCGGCTCATGGGCGACCTGCTGCGCCAGCAGCCGCGAGACATGGTTTTCAACCTCTGCCAGTATGGCATGGGCGACGTCTGGCAGTGGGGCGCTGAAATCGGCGGTCAGTCGTGGCGCACCGCCGGAGACCTCGGGTTCGAGCTCGACCGCATCTTTGAAGTGGCGCTGAAAAACATCGAACACCGCGACTGGCAGAAGCCCGGCGCGTGGAACGACCCCGACTACCTCCAGATCGGCTACGTCGGCAACGCCCGTGGCGAAGGCCTGCCCGAACCGTGCAACCTCACGCCGACCGAGCAGTACTCGTTCATGTCGCTCTGGTCGCTCATGTCCTCGCCGCTGTTCTTCAGCGGCGACCTGGCGAAACTCGACGACTTCACGCTCAACGTCCTCTGCAACCCCGACGTCATCGCCGTGAACCAGGACCCGCTCGGACAGTGCGCCCGTGTGGTGAAGCTCGACGACGAAGTGTTTCTCCTCGTGAAGGACCTTGCTGACGGCACCAAAGCCGTCGGCCTGTGCAATGCGCGTGAGGCGCCGGTCACCGTGACCGCGAAGTGGACGGATGTCGGCGTCAGCGGCAAACAAGCCGTACGCGACCTCTGGCGGCAAAAGGAACTCGGGACCTTCGCCACCGAATTCAAGTCCGAAGTCCGCCGCCGTGGCGTCGTGATGATCAAAGTCGGCGCGCCCTGAGCGATTGACGACAACCCCCGCAATCCTCGCGTCGCCCGGCCCCGCACCCCCTCATTCCCTCCCGCCCCCCTTCCTCGCCGCCCCATGAACCGCCGCACCTTCCTCGCCACCTCCGGCGCCCTCGCCGCCACGCCCTCGCTCGCACCGCGGTTGCTCGCCGCCTCCGCGCCCGCCGCGACGCCGAAGGCCCCGCCGGCTCCGGCCGCCCCGAAGTTGTCACCGCGCTTCGGCGACGGACGCGACTGGTGGTTCGACAGGCGCTTCGGGATGTTCGCGCACTGGGGCCTGTACGCCATCGACGGCTGGCACGAGCAGGACCAGTGGCGCCGGCGCATTCCGCGCGCGGACTACGTGAAGCTCGCGCAGCGGTGGAATCCGGTGAAGTTCAATCCCGACGCCTGGCTCGATGCGGCCGAGGGCGCGGGCATGAAGTACATTTGCCTTACGACCAAGCACCACGACGGCTTCTGCCTCTTCGAGTCGAAGCACACGCGGTACCACTCGGTGAACACGCCGTACGGCAAGGACGTCGTACGCCAGCTCGCCGACGCGTGCCACCGGCGCGCGTTTCCGCTCTGCCTCTACTACTCGATCGCCGACTGGCACCACCCGAATTATCCGAATCAGGGCCGGCACCATGAGTTGCCGCCGCAGGCCGGCGACGATCCCAGTCTTCCGAAGTACCTTGAGTTCCTGAAGGCGCAGGTGCGCGAGCTCTGCACGAACTACGGCGAGATCCACGGGTTTTGGTGGGACATGAACGTAGACAAACACGTCGACCGCTCGATCAACGCCACGATCCGCCAGTTGCAGCCGAAGGCGGTGATCAACGACCGCGGTTTCGACGAGGGCGACTTCGGGACCCCGGAACGCGACTTCACCAAGGAAGGCGCGCTCTCGCCCTCGTTCGAAAAGCGCACCGAGGCGTGCCAGTCGATCGGCATGGAGAGCTGGGGCTGGCGCAACGACGAGGACTATTACGCCGACCGCCACATCTTCCGCAGCATCGCGCGCTACCTCGCCCGCGACGCGAACTACCTCCTCAACGTCGGCCCCAAGCCCGACGGTACGCTCCCGGCCGAGGCGCTCGGCTTCCTGCGGCGCACCGGCGCGTGGTATCACCGGGTCAAGGAGGCGCTCGACGGCGCACGGCCGTGTTCGCACCTCACCGCGAACCGCGACGTACTGCTCACGCGCCGCGGCAACAGCCTCTACGTGATCCTTCAGGCCGAACCGAAGGGCGACGCCGTGAAACTGAAGCCGCTCGCGCAACTCCCGCGCCGCGCCACCCTGCTCAACACGGGGGCGCCGCTTCCGTGCTCCCTCGATCCCGTGCCCAGCGAACACGGCGACCAAGGTCGTTATCTGCGGCTCACAAAACTGCCGGTGAACGAGCAGGCCAACACCGTGCTCGTGGCGAAACTCGAGTTCGACCAACTGCCCGAAGTGCTCGGCCCCGCGAAAGAATCGGGCGCGTCGATCCGCTGAACCGGCTCTAAACGGTGGGGCCCGATGCCCCCAGCGGGCCGATTCGTTCGGCGCCACGCAACGTTCGAACCCGATGCGGACAGCGGGTCCCGCCCCGCAGGCTCGCTCCACTCGAATGCCGCGGAGTTGACGCCGCGCCGGGCAGTTCCGAACGTCCGCCTGCGCATGGATCACCTCACCGTCGGGGAATACTGGAACGGCAATGCCGAGGCGTGGACGAAACTGGCCCGCGCCGGCTACGACGTTTACCGCGACCAGCTGAACACGCCGGCTTTTCTCGCTCTCCTTCCGCCCGTCTCCGGCCTGAGCGGACTCGATCTCGGCTGCGGCGAGGGCCACAACACGCGGCAGGTCGCCCGCCTCGGCGCAACCATGACCGGCCTCGACATCGCCGAGATCTTCATTCGCCACGCCCGGACCGAGGAGGCCCGCGCACCGCTCGGCATCACCTACCACCACGCCAGTGCGGTGGAGTTGCCGTACGCGGCCGGCTCCTTCGACTTCGTCACGGCGTTCATGAGCCTGATGGACATCCCGGAGATCACGGACGTCCTCGCCGGCACGTTCCGCGCGCTGCGCGCCGGCGGCTTTCTCCAGTTCTCAATCACCCATCCGTGTTTCAATCCGCCGCACCGCCGCAACTGCCGCGACGAACACGGGCACACCTACGCGATCGAGGTTGGCGACTACTTCGTCGATGCCCGCGGCCGCGTGGACGAATGGATTTTTGGTTCGGCGCCCCGGGCGGACCGCGACCGCCTGCCGAAATTTCGCGTCCCGCGGTTTCACCGCCCGCTCGGCGAGTGGATAAATCTTTTGCTGGCCGCCGGGTTTCAGATCGAGCACGTCGCCGAACCGCGGCCCACCAGCGCCGCGTTGAGCCAATATCCTTCGTTACAAGACGCCGACGTCGCCGCCTATTTCCTGCACGTGCGCGTCCGCAAGCCGGCGACCGCCTGACCTCGGGCGGGGGTGGCGTTTGCGCTTGGCCGGAGTCCGCCTACCATGCCGCCGGACACCATGCTGATCAAGAAACCGCTCCTCACCGGCGTGCGCACCGTCGCGCTCTTCGAAGCGGCCAAGGGCGCGGTTGTACTCCTGGCGGGCCTCGGCCTCCTCGCCCTCGTCCATCACGACCTGCAGGCGATGGCCGAGTCGCTCGTGCGGCACAGCCACCTCAATCCGGGCAGCCACTACCCGCGGATCTTCATTGAGGCCGCGGCCCATACGACGGACGGACGCCTCCGGTGGCTCGCCGCCGGAGCCGCGGCCTACGCGCTCGTGCGGGCTATCGAGGCGTACGGTCTGTGGCGGGAACGCCGCTGGGCGGAGTGGTTCGCCCTCGTGGCGGGCGCGCTCTACCTGCCCGTGGAAATCTACGAGATCATCCACCACGCCACCTGGCTCAACGCCGCCGTGTTGGTCACCAATGCCGCCATCGTCGCGTCCATGGCGTACGCGTTGCGCCACGCCAAGGAACAGGAACGCGAACGACGCGGCGCGGGAGACTGAAAACAATCGCCCGCGCGACGTCAGCCGGCAGTCGTGCGCTCGGCCGTGACTTTGCGCAGCGCGCGATTGGCGAGCAGGCCGAGGACCACGCAGACCACCAGCGTCACCGCGATGCCTCCACCGACGATCCACGGGTTGGCGGCCGTCTTGAATTGAAGTTGCTCGACACCCGCTGCGGCGGTCACCGCCAGAGCCGTGCGCGGCGTAATGCCGATCAGCGTACCGAAAATGTAATCCACCGGTCGCACCCGACCCGCGGCCAGGACGAAATTGGCGAGCGCAAAGGGCGACTGCGGCGGCACCCGCAACAGCGTCACGACGAGAAATGCGCGCCCCGCCCGGTGGTCCAGCAGTGCGCGGTACACTGCATCCCAACGCGGCCGTTCGCGGATCACCTGGATCACGCGGTCGCGGGCAATCCACCGGCCGATGACATAGGCGATGATGGAGGCGACCGTGATCGTCGTGATGGCCAGCGGCAGACCCGCCGCCACGCCAAACGCCCAGCCCGCGAGAATCGCACAGGAGTACGTCGGCAGTAGCGAAACGCCCATCAGCAGGCCGGTCACGAGAAAGTAGAGGACCATGCCCTCGGTGCCGTGGCCGCGCAGCCAGGGCCCCAGCTGCGTGAGGGTCGCCAGCAGCACGAAGCCCCCGAGCGGCGGAAAAAACGAAAGCAGGATCGCCACGGGCGCGGAGGCTCCCAGACGTTTGTAAAGGCTGGGAGCAGCGGAGGTCGGCGACGCGGGGGAAAGGGACACGCGCGCTTTGTGGCGGGGATCCGGGACCCTGACAAGCTCGCGTCCCCAGCCGCTCCGGCGGCAGCCATTGACACGGTCAGCGGTTTGACCGGACGCTTCGAACTCCCCTCCGTGTGAATACGCCCTCCCCCCGTTACGTCGCCTCCTTCATCCTGCGCGCCATTGTGTCTGCCGGAGGGCTGTGGGTCGCGACTGCCGCCGGGGCCGATGTCGCCGAGCCGAGCGCGGATCCACGCGGCGACGAGGAGATTCACATCCGCGAGGTATTTACCAGTCACCTGCCGGAAACGATGCAGGCGAACACGCTGCGGCTTTCGATTCATCCGCACTTCGGCGACTTACACCGCAAGGATAACCTCCGGCTCAGCAGTGGCGTACGCTACGGCCTGACTTCGAACTGGGAAGCGGGCCTGGAAACTGATTTTTTCCTCAGCCACGGGCTCGGGGACGAACGGTTTTTCAAACAACGCGGTTTGGCCACGGCCCAGCCCTCAACCAAATACAACCTCGGCGACGGTATCCTGCCGGGCTGGGACGCGGCCGTCGGAGCCGACCTGATTTTCCCCATCGGCCGCCCCCCAGCGGAGCTCACCGACGGCCTGCGGCACTACGGTCCGTGGGTCACATTTTCCCGCCGGATCGCCACGCACCGCGGCCTGCGCGTGTTCTGGGGGGTCGGCTTCGACTTCATCGAGCCCACCCATCTCGCAGGCACGCTCGAGAAGGGCCAAATCCGCGACGACAACGTGTACCTCAACGCGGGCGCCGTCCTGGATCGCGGCCGCCTCCATTATTCTTTCGAGGCTTCGGTTGTGACCACCCGGGGCCTCGGCGGAGCCGCGCACGACCTCCTGACGCTACGCCCCGGCATCATCTGGGAAATTCCGACCAAGCGCGACACGCGGGAAAAGAGCAACTGGATCGTGGGCGGCGCCGTTAACACCCGCCTGGGGCACGACGGCACCGACATCGGCGTGTCGGTGAAATTCCGCTACAATCTCGATCTGAAACGACTGCTCGGTCTGGGGCCGCGTTGACGCGTTGGGGTGGTTCTACAGCGCTTGCAGAAAAAAGTTGCCGGGTTGGAGCGCCGCGACGCTCCGGTGCTCTGGGTTGACCACGTTTCCGCCTCCGGCTCAAACGTGGCGACACACAACGGGGAACCGCCCTAAAAATTTCATCGCTGGTGATGCGCCGGCGAAGTGCGGCCTTTTCTTGACGGGCGCGGTTGCCCCCCGCCGTTTGCCGGGGGCGGCCGCAAAGGGCTTTGGCCCGGCGGCAAGCACCCGATCTTGATTAAACGGCTTTCGCCGGACCCTCGGCCGGCAACATCTTTGCGCGAATCTCGGCCAATATTTCTTCCGGTGCGAGCGCACCCTTTTGCACGATGTTTTCCACGCAGGAACGCAACATATCGCGCTCGGCGGCGGTCAACTCCTTGGCCGTCACGACCACCACCGGAATCATCCGGCCCTCGGGGCGGGCTCGGAGCTCACGGAGAAACTCAAAGCCGTCCATCACCGGCATCATCAGGTCGAGCAGCACCAGGGCCGGCGCGTGGTTAGCCACCGCCTCGAGCCCGGCCCGACCGTTCTCCGCCTCGGTCACGGTCCAGCCTTCCTGCTCGAGCGCCCGGCGCAACAGAGCGCGGTTATCCGGCAAGTCGTCGACTACGAGCACGTGGCGCTCGCGGTCGCGCCCCACCCGCCGCGCCAGAATCTCCGTCAATCGGGCGCGGTCGACGGGCTTGGTCAGATAGTCGGCCGCACCGAGGGCAAAGCCCAACTGCTTGTCATCCACGATGGAAATCATCACGACCGGAATCGCCCGCGTCGCGGGTTCCGCCTTCAGCGCCGTCAGCACCGACCAGCCATCCATGCTCGGCATCATGACGTCGAGTGTGATGAGTTGCGGTTGCAGTTTGCGCGCCAGGGCCAGCGCATCGCGGCCGTTGGCCGCAGCCTGAACCCGGTAACCTTCCTTGCCCAGGCTGCGGCTGATCAAATCCACCACCGCGGGATCATCATCCACCACGAGCACCAGAGGGGCATATCCGGTCCCGGGCGCGACGACCACCTCCGCCGGCGCGTCCGACGCCGACGGCAGCGGAGCCGCCGCCGCGGGATCGATCACCCGTTCAGGCACCAGCGCGGTGAACGTCGTGCCGCGCCCCACCTCGCTGCGGACGAGAATATCGCCACCCATCAGGATGCAAAACTTGCGGCTGATCGCGAGGCCCAGGCCTGTCCCGCCGTACTTGCGGGTCGTCGACGCATCGGCCTGCACAAAAGCCCCGAAGAGCCGCCCCACCTGCTCGGGCGTCATGCCGATGCCGGTGTCCGTCACCCGGAAAGCGATACAATCGATCTCCCCGTGGCGCACGCGTTCGACGGCGAGCGTGATGGTGCCGGCATGGGTAAATTTCGCCGCATTGCTGAGCAAATTGAAGAGCGTCTGCCGCACCTTGGTGACATCTGCCCGCATCGACCCGAGGTCGGCCGCGCAGGTCACGGCCAGCTGATTCGTGTTCTTGCCGATCAGTGGTTCTACCGTGGCCGCTGCTTCCTTCACCATGGCCGCGACCTCGAAGTCCTCGAGGTAGAGCGTCATTTTGCCGGCCTCGATCTTTGAAAGATCGAGCACGTCGTTGATGAGCCCGAGCAGGTGCCGGCCGGCCCCGTGGATTTTCTTCAGGTCCGGAATAAAACTTTCCTGACCGAGATCCTCGGCCTCCTCGACGAGCATCTCGCTGTAACCGATGATCGCATTCATCGGCGTGCGCAGTTCATGGCTCATGTTCGCGAGGAACGCGCTCTTGGTGCGGTTTGCCTCTTCGGCCGCCTCCCGTGCCACGAGCAGATCGTCTTCGATCTTTTTCCGTTTCGAGATGTCGACCTGAACCGTCACGTAGTTGGCCACACTCCCCTGCTCGTCGAGCACCGGCTGCCCGTCCACGAGAATCCAGATCGGCCGCCCCGACTTGTGGTAGTTCAGGATCTCAAGCTGGAAGCCGCGTTGTTCCTGCCGCGCCCGCTTCTTCTCCGCCAATGTCTCGGCGGAGGTGTCCGGGCCCATGAGAAAGTCATCGGGATGGCGGCCGATGGCCTCCTCCGCAGAGTAGCCGGTGAGCCGCGTGAATGCCGCATTCACCCATTCGATCTTACCCGTGGGCCCGGTGATAAGCACCCCGTTGTAGGTCCGGCTGGCGACGAGGGCGAGTTTGCGGCCCTCTTCGCGCAGCTGCTCGGCCTGACCCAGCGCCCGCGCAAGCCGCCGGGCAAAGAAGTAGCCCAGGCCGAGTGCACCCGAGATCAGCGGAATCATGAAACCGAATACTGGCAGCACCCGACTCCAGGTCGCCTCGTCGATGTCCCGCTGGTTGACCGCGGCCAGCAGGGTAAATTGCCACTGGGGAAAAGCCTCCGCCCGCCAGGACCATTCACCCTCGGTCCAGCCGGTTTCGTGTCGCGCCAACCGGTCCACCGCCTTTGGGAGCAGGTCCGCCGCCGGTCCGGTCGCGGGGAAAATGGATCGCCCCTCGCGGTCAACCAGGACGACAAACCCCTGCTTTAGCAGCGTGGTCTCGGCCAGCAGCCGGCTGATCTGATCCAAGGCCTCGATCAGATACCCGACATAAAACACGCCGATGACCTCGCCCTTGGCATCGCGGATCGGCTCGTAGCCGGTAAGGTAAGACCGGCCGAACAGGCCGACCACGCCGTAGTAGGATTCACCGCGGCGCAGTGCGACGAGAGCCGGACTCGCGGCGTCAAGGACGGTGCCCACCGCCCGCGACCCGTCGGCCCGGCGCACATTGGTCGTGAGCCGTAAGAAGTCGTCGCCCACCCGCGTAAAAATAGTCGCCGTGCCGCCCAACATGGCGGTCGTGGCATCCACGAGGTCGGTGCGCCCGGCCACCCCCCGCGGTCCAAACCGCACGTCCCGCACGGCGCGGCCTTCGACGTCAACCCAGTCGCCCGCCGCCGGCGAACCCGCCGCCAGCGCGGTCTGTTGCAGCACCCGCATCGTGCCCTGCACCCGCTCCAAATAAAAACCGCGGGCGCTGGTCAGGGACCGACTCACCTCGCCCACCCGCTGCCGGAGGTTCGACTCGAGCGTCGCGGCCACGTCGGAACGCAGGTTCCGGTATCCGCCCGCAAAGCCCAGCGCCACGAGGGTGCTAAGCAGGAGGAACCCTCCGAGGAAACGGACATTGAGCGCGGGCTTCGGAGGCATGGGAATGGGAGTTGGCGGTTGGTCAGACATCGAGCCGCATGATCGAAAAATCGTCGTCGAGCGGACCCGGACCGTTCAGTTGCTTCACGTGGGCGTAAAAACGGTCGAGTTCAGGGCCCGCGGCCGCCGCCGGGGCCGCGGCAAAGAATCGCTCGATATCCGTTAGCTGACCGGCGCTGCCATCGGGATTCTCGATTTCGTACGTGCCATCGCTGAGCACATAGATCTGCGCCCCCGCCGGCAGACTCCGCTCGAAGGTCCGGTAAACCGTGCCACTCATACCGCCGAGCAACATGCCGGAACCGCGCAAGCGCTCCACCCGGCGGCCGCCGGCCGCACCTGGGTCCGGCTCCGCCAGCAGCGCCGGCGGGTGCCCTGCATTGGCGAAGCGCAACGTCCGGTTCGCGGGGCACCAGACCCCGTACCAAATGGTGAAATACATGTCGTTGTACTTCTCCATCGGGAACGCCTCGTTCAGCGCCGTGAGCATCGCCCCCGGATCGCGGAAATCCACCCCGGGCAGGGCGGCATTGCGCAGGACGTTGACCGCGGTGACGGACAGCAGCGCGGCCCCCACCCCGTGACCGCACACATCGAGCAGGTAAATTGCAAGGTGGCCGGCGTCGATCCAGTGGTAACCAAACGAGTCGCCGCCGAGCTCCGTCGACGAGATTAAACGCCAGTCCGCGATAACCGGACCGGTGGTCAGCGGAGCGGGCAGCGTGGCGCGGACATAGTTTTCCGCCTCCTGTAATTCCGTCTGCAACCGGCGCTGCGTCTCCTCGATCGTATTGACGTAAAGCCGCTCTTGATCGCGGAAGCGCTTCTTCTCCAGGCCCGCCCCAATCCGCGCGCGGAGCAGGGTCGGATTGAACGGCTTCGGCAGGTAATCCTCCGCGCCCTGTTCGATGCAGCGGACCACAGAACCGAGTTCGTCGAGCGCCGAAACCATAATGACCGGCAGGTGACGCAGCGCGGCGTCGGCTTTGAGTTCCAGAAGCGTGGAATAGCCGTCAAGGACCGGCATCATCATGTCGAGCAACACGAGATCAAACGGCGAAGCCCGCAGCGCGGAGAGCGCCACGCGACCGTCCTCCGCGATCTCCACCGTGTGACCCTGCCGGACCAGCCGGCGGGCGAGGACGTCGCGATTCTCGGCGTTGTCGTCGACGACCAAAATGCGCCCGGCCAGCACTGCGGGCGGCTCGACCTCCGGCGGCGGCAAGACCGCGGCGGCCGAACCGCGCGCTTCGGGCGCCGGTTCGCCGGACAGCGTGAGCCGTTCGTCCGTGAGATTGTCGTTGATGAGCGTCAGCAACGTGCGCGCGGCCCCGTTGATTTTGGCGAGGTCGGGCGTGTACGCGCGATGGCCGGCGGCGTCCGCCTCCTCGGCGAGGAGTTCGCTGTAGCCGATGATTTGGTTCAGCGGCGTCCGCAGGTCGTGGCGCAGGTGCGACAGGGAGGAGCGATCGGTGGACGTGGACATTTTTAGAGCCGGGACGGCGCGGCGGCGATCAGGCGGCGGGGGTGCCGAGTCCGGCAAATTTCTCAATCTTGGGCAGCAGCCGCGTCAGCTCGATCGGCTTGGTGTCGTAATCGTCGCAACCCGCGGCGAGCGCTTGCTCCCGGTCGCCGGCCATGGCGTGGGCGGTCAGCGCGATCACCGGAATCTGCCGGGTGGCGGGATCGGCCTTGAGCCGGCGCGTCGCCTCCCAGCCGTCGATCACCGGCAGGCTCATGTCCATGAGGATGAGCTGCGGCTGATCGCGCAAAGCGAATTCGACGCCTTGTTGTCCGTCCACGGCAATGACGACCTCGTAGCCGCGACGGACCAGCCGGCGCGAGAGCATGTCGCGGTTCATTTCGTTGTCTTCCACCAGGAGAATTTTGGGCATTGGGATAGAGGGCTGGGAATGGTTCCGGCCGGAAAAAACGTCACATACCGATGGCCACGGTCGCGCTCATTGCCCGAGCGATCGCCTCGATCGCACCGGCCACTTCCCGGCCGACCAGGTCCATTTTGGCGAGGGTGGCGATCCGCTCCGCGCGGGCGGCGAACGGCGCCCCGTTGAAGATATGGCCGGTCAACTGGCAGGCGGCGAGCAGGCTCAGGAGCGTGGCATCACGCGGGTCGGGCAGGTCGTCGCCGAGGATCAGGGCGGAGAGGCGGGTGCGCACCTCAATGCGCTCGTGATTGTCCACCGTCGGGTAGCGACGTGTGCCGAAGACCCAAAGGATCTTAGCCTCCTCGCGGCGCAGGACGCCGCGGGCCACCAGCCGGTCCGTCGCGGCGCGATGGTAAACGCGCGACTGCTCCGACAATACCCCGAGCCAACGGGAAACGGACTCGGTTTGCGTGGCCGAGGCCAGGAGCGCGAGCGCCTGATCGAGGATCGGATCGCAGGTCGTGGCGCTGTTCAGCACGACGAGTTTTTCCGGATCCGTGTCGATCCGGTTCAGCTCGGAGAGATCGCAGAGGATGGCGCCCGCGAGCGCGTAGCTGAAGGCCAGCGGCGGCATCGCCAGCGGCGTGCCCGCGGCGTCGTCCAGCGCCAGCAGCGTGATCTCCTCGACGAACGTGTAGTGGGATAAAGGATTCATAGCGGGAATCAGGCAAGTTTCACCACGGCCGCCTCGGCGCTGGCGTAGACCTCGAGCACGCCGATAAAACCGGAAAGTTCAAAGACCTCGTGCACCGCCGGCGCGAGGGCGGCGAACACCGCGGAGCCCCCGGCGGAGCGGAACTTTTTCGCCGAGCCAAGAAAAACCCGGAGGCCCGCGCTGCTCGC
>CAIJFT010000039.1 GCA_903820035.1 uncultured Opitutia bacterium | reverse complement strand
TTCTCGAAATCCATCACGGTGACGTTTTTCGCCGGCACCTTGATGTGTTTGAACAGAATCGGCAGCGTGCATTCAGCCACGGCGCCGTAACCGACGAAGAGGACCTTGTTCTTGAATTCGATCATGATTTGTGGAGCCCCGGCGGCGCACTCAACGGCCCCGGGCAACCCGTCCCGAAATCATTTCCGCCATGCGCGCAACGCTGGAAAGGGCCACTTTGCGAGACGCGCCCGCGCAGTGACAAGAGTTTTTCCGCGCGGACGCCGCGACAAATTCGTGACGCCCGCCCCGCACCGCGGCCGCGCCTTATTGCAGCCCGGCGGTCTCTTCAAATCCGCACCAGAGATTCATGATTTGCACCGCCTGACCGCTGGCCCCCTTCACCAGATTGTCCTCGGCCGAGGTGATCACGAAGTTGCCTGTGCGCGGATCGTGCACCGCGGACATGTCGACGCGGTTCGAACCGACGACGTGGGCCGTATCCGGAGTCTCGCCGCTCGCCAGAATCTGTACAAACGGACGGTTCGCGTACGTCCCCCGCCAGGCGGCATAGAGCGACTCGATCGTCGCACCCACCGCAGCCGGCACGGTGATAGTCGTCGCAATCCCGCGGCGCATCGGTGCGAGATGGGGATTAAACTGAATCACGGTGCGGGTCCCGGTGTGCAGCGCGATCTGCTCCTCGACCTCGGCGAGATGCCGGTGCTTAACGAGTCCGTAGGCCTTGATGCTTTCGGCCCGCTCGACGTAAAGATACATTTCCTCGGCCTTCTTGCCCGCCCCGCTCACGCCGCTGTACGAGTTCACCACGATGTGTTCGTGCGAGACGACCCCCGCCTTCAACAGGGGCAGCAACGGAACCAAAATGCTGGTCGGATAACAGCCGGGCGCAGCGATCAGCTTGGCCTCGGCCTTCCAGCCGGGCGCGGTCAGCTCGGGCAGCACGAACCGCGCGCTGGCCAGCAACTCCGGCGCATGGTGCTCACCGTAGTATTTTTGGTAGGTCGCGAGATCCGCGATGCGGAAATCCGCACTCAAGTCGATCACCCGCTTACCCGCCGGCACGAGGACCTTGGCGTAGGTCGCGGCTGCGCCATGCGGGAGCGCGAGGAAAAACAGATCGATGTCGCTGGCGGCAAGGGCGATCGGATCGGAGTCGGAGAACTTCAAGCCCCGGTCGGCGCCGCGGAGCGACGGTATGACCGAGGCGAGCGCCTTGCCCGCCTGACTGCGCGACGTGACGGCCGCGAGCGTGACCCGCGGATGCGCGAGCAGGAGCTTGACCAACACTTCACCGGAGTAACCGGATGCGCCAATGATACCGACTTTCATGAAGGACCACGATTCGCCAAAGGCCGCGGGGAATCCAGTAAGATTTTACTGGGGCGCGGGCCACGCCGGCACAAAAAAGCCCGCGCGTTGCCGCACGGGCCAATTGCAAGCGCCAGCGGGTTTGATTGACCGCCGCGGCTCAGAACGTGATCGCGTAACTCAGCGAAAAGACTCCACGTCCCGCCGCGGCGCCGTTTTCAACCTTCGGCGCCGAACCCTGCTTGAGGAAATTTTGGCCGCCCTCGGTGTAGGACCAGCCGATCGTAACCTTGCTCTCCTTGTTGATTTGGAACGGGAGGGAAACCCCCGCGAGCCAGTAGTCGCCCCAGTTTTTCATGTGCGGATTGGTATTTTCTAGGGCGCTGGTCGCCTTAAAGGTACCGTAGGAGCCGACGAAATCCAACTCGCTGCCGATCTCCTTCATCGGCACCGCAAACGCCACGTTCAACTCCCACAGCGTCTGCTCAAGCACGACATCCCGATAAACCTTGGGCGTGAGCTTGACGCCCCCCATCGTATAGTTGAGCGCGAGACTCGGCTCGAACGTCGTCTTATAGAAACCGTTGTTTTTCTCGGCACTCGGGTAGGTATAGAGGATCGCGCCGGGTTGCAGCGTGAGATCCTTGGCCAAATCGATCGTGTAGGCGGCATACGGGTCGAGTTCCGGATCCGACTGCCCGGGAACTTTGGCGCTCAGAGGGGCGTTGGACCACAGCCCGAGCGTAAGCGGGCCGGTGGCGTACTCCACCGTCGGTTGGAAGGAAGCCCCGCCGAGGCGGGTACCCCGAAACATGTATTGAGAGACAAAGGTCGGCGTGACCGTCCAGGTCGCCGCCGGGGCAGCCGCCGGCGTCGCGGGCGTCTGTGCGAAACTGACCGGGACCAGCGTAGAGGCTCCGAGCAACAGAAGGATGAGATGATTTTTCATAGGCGTTTGGTTCGGTTTGAGACCTCGCATGAACAAGATCGTTGTTCCGCATTAGCAATCTTCAGGCCAAATCGGGCACAAAATTCAGCGGAATGAAATCGGCGGCAGGATTGTTGCTAAACGGCCATCCAGTCCAGGCCAGCGGCCTGAACCACAGCAATCCTCAACCATAGCCCATGAAAAAAAACCTAACTACCGCGGTTGCACTCTCGCTCACCGCGTCACTGACGTCCTTCGCGGACATTAAGATCAACGATAACCTCTCGCTCTCCGGTTACGCGGCCGCCGCGTACGAGTACCAGAAGGCGAAGTCGACCCCCGCGACGGATTCGCTCTTTGACGGCACGAAGGACACCCCGAGCGCCGACGCGGTGAAGACCAACTTCAATTTCAACTACAAGCCCGTCTCCGGCACGGTCAGCCTCTACTACGTCCCGAACCTGCCGAAGAACGAGTTGAGCGTCCTTGACGCCTTCGTCACCTACGATGCGGGCGGCGGCTTCTCCGTCACCGGCGGCAAGTTTTTGAGCTACCTCGGCTACGAGGCGTTCGACACCGTCAACATGACCCAGATCACCTACGGCATGGTGACCGTCGGCACGCTGGGCTCGATCCCCGCCTACCACACCGGCGTGCGTCTGGACTACGGCGACAAGGCCGTCAGCTACGGTATCGCCGTCGTGGATTCGGTCTTCTCCCCGAACGGTTTCGCCAAGGGCGACGGTGAACTGGCCCACAACGCGGGCTTCGAACTCTTCGTGAAGTCGACGGCCACCGCCGATCTCACCTTGTTCGGCTCTCTCGCCTACGACACCAAGGGCGGCTTTCAGGCTGAGTCCGTTACGATCCTCGACTTCTGGGCCGAGTACAAACTGACCAAGGAGGCAACCGTCGCCGCGGAATACTGCTTCAAGGACGGCGGCGAATTTGCCAAGGGATCAACCTGGCTTGCCTACCTCAACTACGCCTTTTCCAAGGACTGGTCCGGCGTATTCCGGATCTCGGGTGAAAACCTGTCGGGCAAGACCAAGAAGATCGCGGACAACGCCGTCATGTACACCTTCGGTCCCGCGGTGAAGCTCACCGACAACCTGTCGGTGCGCGCCGAGGTTTCTTTCTGGGACTACAGCGGCAAGGGCGCCGACAAGACCCTCTTCGGTCTGCAAGGCGTGTTCAAATTCTAAGCCGGACCGACTCCCGTTCGTCCTCCGCCGGCGGTGCCTGAATCACCGCCGGCGTTCTACCGCCCCTCTCGGTTAAGTCTCCCATTACCACTTTTGTTCGTATCCTCCCTCCTGCTCACCATGATCAAAACATCCTCCAAATTGCTCGGCGTCGCGGCTCTCGCCGCGGGCGCTTTGCTCGGCTCCGCCCGCGCGGCCGATACCGTCAAGGTCGGCGTCCTACACTCCCTCTCCGGCACCATGGCGATCAGCGAGACGTCGCTGCGCGATGTGCTGCTGTTCACCTTCGACGAGATCAACGCCCAGGGCGGCGTGCTCGGCAAGAAGATCGAACCCGTCGTCGTCGACGGCGCCTCCAACTGGCCGCTCTTCGCCGAAAAGGCGAAGCAGTTGCTCGAACAGGACAAGGTCGCCGTAACCTTCGGCTGCTGGACCTCGGTCTCGCGCAAGTCGGTCCTGCCGGTGTACGAAAAGAACAACGGCCTGCTCTTCTACCCGGTGCAATACGAGGGTGAAGAGGAGTCGAAGAATGTCGCCTACACCGCCGAGGCCGTTAACCAGCAAGCCACGCCCGCGGTCGACTACCTGCTCGCGCAGGGCTACAAGAAGTTCTACCTGCTCGGCTCGGACTACGTCTACCCGCAGACCACGAACCTCGTGCTGCTCGAGTATCTCCTCAGCAAGGGCGTCGCGCTTGAGAACATTGGCGGCGGCTTCCGCAAGGACGGCGCGGGCAAGATCATCTCGGCCGGCAAGTACACGCCGTTCGGTCACACCGACTACCAGCAGATCGTCGCGGAAATCAAACAGTTCGCCTCCGGCGGCGGCGCCGCCGTGATCAGCACCCTGAACGGCGACACCAACGTGCCGTTCTTCAAGGAATACGCCGCGTCGGGCCTCACGGCCGAGACCTGCCCGGTCGTATCGTTCTCGATCTCCGAAGATGAGTTCCGCGGCCTGCCCGCCGATAAGCTCGTGGGTCAGCTCGGCTGCTGGACTTACTTCCAGTCGATCAATTCGCCCGCCAACAAAAAGTTCATCACGGCCTTCCAGACGTGGCTGAAGAAAAGCTCCGTCCCCGGCATCGTGAAGGAAGGCCGCGTGACCTGCTCCCCGATGGTCCTCAGCTACGTCGGCGTTTACCTTTGGAAGGCCGCGGTTGAAAAGGCCGGCAGCTTCGAAGTGGACAAGGTACGCGAGGCCTGGAAGTCCGGCGTCTCCTTCGCGGGCCCCGGCGGCACCGTGAAGTCGCAGCCGAACATGCACCTCACCAAGAACGTCTTCATCGGAGAGACCAAGGCCGACGGTCAGTTCAAGATCCTGAAATCCTTCGACAACGTCTACGGCGAGCCGTGGCTGAAGGGTAAGTTCAAGGCCAAGGGCGCCGAGTAATCCGGTTACACGCCGGATAATTCCGGAGTCTCAAAAACCTTCGGGGCGGGCTCATTTTTGAGCCCGCCTTTTTTGTTGGCAGGGTTCCTGCAAGAGCTGCCGCGGTGAAACCCCTCTCACGCATCCTCTTCATCATCGTCGCCAGCGGCCTCTGGCCGCTGGCCTGGGGTGCCATCCCGGCCCGCGAGACGATCGTGCAGGCGATCCTCGCCGAGGATGATGCAAAAAAAGTCGCGCTGCTGCAGCAACTCGCCGGTCAGGGCGACGAAGCCATCGCCCCGCTCCTCGGCGCATGGAAGGCCGATAACCTCTTCATCCACGACGGGAGCGGCACCAAGGTCGCAGTCCAGCTCACCGGGCCGAAGGGCGAGAATGACGCCCAAGACGCCATCCGCATCGACACGGGCAAGCCCTACGTCGACGCCGCGGGCAGACCACTCCGGCTGGTCGCGTCGGACCTGACCGCCGTAGAGCATAACGCCAATTTGCGTCGCGCGATGAAGGCCGTGCTCGACCTCGCAGAGATCGCCCATCCCATCGCCGAAAAACGCCGGCAGGCGATCCACGCCATCGGCTTCGCGCAGGCAGCGGACAAGATTCCCGCGCTCGAGGCGCGGCTGAAAATTGAAACCGACCCCGTTGTGATGCTGGCCTTGCGCGAATCCATCGCCCTCGCGCGGCTTAAGGACGCCAGCGACGACGTAAAGCTCGGCGCACTAACCGAGCTGCGCGAACTGCGTACCCTCTCGAGCTACGACCTCATCCAGGCGGCGACCAAGACCGCCGAGCGCACCGGCAGCGCGAAAGTCACCACCGCGGGCAAGGCCACCCTGCTCGCCATCGACCAGCACCGCTCCTACGTCGACTTCTTCGGCACCCTCTTCCGCAGCGCGAGCCTCGGCAGCATCCTCCTCGTCGTCGCGCTCGGCCTCGCCATCACCTTCGGATTGATGGGGGTGATCAACATGGCCCACGGCGAGATGATCGCGATCGGCGCCTATACGACCTACCTCACGCAGGCCGTCTTCGGGGCCGGACTTACGATCCCCTGCTTCGGACTCAGCCTCGCGGTCCCCGGGATGCATCTCGGCGGCTGGGCGTACCAACTTTATTTCGTTGCCGCGATTCCGCTGAGCTTTCTCGCCGCCGCCGTCGTGGGGATCGGGCTTGAGCGGGGCATCATTCAATTCCTCTACCGCCGCCCGCTGGAGAGCCTGCTCGCGACGTGGGGCGTCTCGCTGCTGTTTCAACAAATCCTCCGGCTCACCTTCGGGGCAAACAACGTCCAGGTTTCGAGCCCGATCTACCTCAGCGGCAACTGGACCGTCGGCGATATCATCTTCGGCTGGAACCGCGTCTTCGTGATCGGCTTCGCGGTCTTGATCGTCTTCGGCGTCTGGCTTGTGCTCACGAAGACGTCCCTCGGCCTGCTCATCCGCGCGGTCATGCAAAACCGGCAGATGGCCTCCTGCATGGGCGTGCGCACGGAACGCGTGAACATGCTCACCTTCGGCCTCGGCAGCGGTCTGGCCGGACTCGCGGGCGCGTTTCTCAGCCAGATCGGCAACGTCGGACCCTCGCTCGGCCAGAGTTATATCGTCGAT
>CAIJFT010000038.1 GCA_903820035.1 uncultured Opitutia bacterium | reverse complement strand
CGTACACGCGCCCGCCCAAGACCATCCCGCGCAGCGTCGGCCACCGCCGCGAGTGGGTGGACGCCTGCCGCGCCGGCCGACCGGAGGAGGCCAAAGCCGGCTTCTGGTACTCGGCGCCGTTCACCGAAGCCCTGCTCATCGGCCTCCTCCCGATCTTTGCCGGCAAACGCGTCACTTGGGACGCCCGCACGATGACCGCCACCAACGCTCCCGAGCTCAACCGGTTTATCCGCAAACCGTATCGCCGCGGCTTCGAACTCACGCCGTCGGCCTAGCCGCGACGGCCAAAGCGCACCCTATTTATCCTGTCTGCTTCCACCGCAAAACGACCATGAAACTCAAATCCCTCCTCGTCACCAGTCTCACGCTGCTCCTCGGCACGTTGGCCCCGATCGCTTCCGCCGCGCCCCAAGCGCATCCGAACACCGCCGGTTGGCCGGACCTATTCGCTCCGGATTTCGCCAACGCCACCACGAAGGCGGGCGACTGGGTGTTCGAAAACGGCACGTTGGTCGCCAAGGACCACAACACGATTTGGACCAACAAATCCTACGGCAATTTCGTGTTGGATCTGGAATTCAAGGTCGCGAAGGAATCCAACAGCGGCGTGTTCCTGCGCTCGGGTGACATCAAGAACACCCTCGGCGCGCTCGAAATCCAAGTGCACGAGAACGCCGATGGCGCGCTCTACGGCATGGTCGGCGCGATCTACAACGCCCAGCCGCCGGCCAAGAACATGGCCAAGCCCACCGGCGAGTGGAATCACTACACCATCACCTGCAAAGGCAGCCGGGTCGCACTCATTTTCAACGGCGAGTTGGTCTTTGACGTCGACTTGGACACCTGGACGACCCCGCGCAAAAACCCCGACGGCACGGTCAACAAGTTCCCGAAAGCCTTGAAGGATTTCAGCCGCAACGGACCGCTCGGCCTCCAAGGCCTCCACGGCAAGGCCCAGGCGCCGGTCTGGTACCGGAACATCAAAATCAAAGAACTCGAATCAGTCCGGAACCCGGCTTCACCCCAGGGTCGCGGCAAAGCGCCCCGCGGAAGGGGTGAACCCGAGGTCTCCCTCCCGTTTTGCCGCGGACGTGGACGGAGAAAACCGATGGGCGTATCCGCCTCCATCGTGAATTAGATCAGGCCGGCCATGCCAGCCGCGCGCGGGGCCGGGCCCAAACCCGCTCCGCCGTCCTCGCCCATCTTTGCCCTTCCCCTGCGTCGACCCGCGGGCCAAGGTGCGCGCACCCCTTCTTACCCGATGACACTTTCCCTCGTAGACTGGCTCATTGTCTTGTTTTACCTCGCCGTCTGTTTGGCGGCCGGCTTGTGGATGCGACGCTACGTACGCGGGGTCGAAGACTTCGCGGTGGCAGGCCGGGCCGTCCATGTGAACCTCGGCATCACGTCGCTCGCCGCAACGGAGCTCGGGTTGGTGACGGTGATGTACACCGCGCAACTCGGCTACGAAAAGGGATTCGCCGGCGCGATCATCGGCGTCCTGATGGCGCTGGGCATGTTTCTCGTCGGCAAGACCGGCTTTGTGATCGAGCCGCTGCGTAATGCCGGCGTGATGACGATTCCCGAGCTGTTCGAGAAACGCTTCAGCAAGAAAGTGCGCTGGCTCGCCGGCTTGTTTGTCGCGTTGGGCGGACTGCTCAACATGGGCATCTTCCTGCGACTCGGCGGCGACTTCTTGGTCTACGCCACCGGCATGCCCCCGCACTACCTCGAGTGGGTGATGACGATTCTCCTCGGGCTCGTGCTCCTCTACACCGCGTTCGGCGGCATGCTCTCCGTACTGGTCACGGATTACATTCAGTTCCTCGTCGTCGGCACCGGTCTCGTCGTGACCTCGGTGCTGGTGATCACTCACATCGGCTGGGAAAACCTGATCAACGGCTTGAACACCGCTTGGACCGCCAGCGGCGGGCAGAGCGCCCACCCGTTCAATCCCTTTCACGCCTCGAGCTTCGGGGCCGGCTATTTGATCTGGCAGTTCATCTTTCAGATCGCCTGCGCCACGACCTGGCAGACCCAGATCAGCCGCCTCTTGTCCGCCAAGGATGCGAAGACCGGACGCCAGATGTATTCACGCGCGGCGTTTTATTTCGTCGGCCGCTTCGCGCTTCCCGGCCTTTGGGGTGCGGCGGCATTTGTGTACTTCACCCAGCGCGGCGGATTGCCGGCCAACCTGAATTCGCTGACCGCGATGCCGACCTTCCTCAGCACGCTGCTGCCGATGGGCCTGCTCGGTTTGGTGGTCGCCGCGATGATCGCAGCCGAGATGTCGACGGTCAGCGGCTACATGCTCACGTGGGAAACGGTCATCTACAACGACCTCGTGATGCCCTGCCTGAAAAAGCCGCTCTCGCCCAAGGGGCAGATGCTCCTGACCCGTGGGCTGCTGCTCGGCATCGCGGTTTTCCTGCTCTTCTACGGTCTGTGGTACCAGCTGCCGGGCAACGCCTGGGACTACCTCGCCGTCACCGGCAACATCTACATCGCGAGCGTTTTCACGCTGCTGATCAGCGCCCTGTACTGGCCGCGGGCGACGACGACCGGTGCGTTTGCCGCCCTGATTCTGGGCGCGATCGGACCGCTCACCTTCCTGGTCGTCAACGCCGTCGTCGACAAGTCCCACCAGATTGCGCCGGAAATCGCCGGCGTTTCGTCGTTCGGGCTCGCCTTCGCGGGCATGCTCATCGGTTCCCTCCTAACTCCGGCCAAGCCGATCCAAAAGTAACCCTTCGCTCCGATGAAAGATCCCTTCGTTCTCTTCTGGGCCGCGCTGATTTTCGCCTCGATCGCCTGGTACGCGTTCCTCGTCTTCTACCTCGGCATCAAGGCCGGACGCGAAATCCGCGAACTCACGCAGACGCTGGAGCAGCGCAAGTAGTCCACCGCCGGGACGCCCTGCCGCCGGACGCCCCGCCCCCGAATCCGCAGCGGACCACGCGACTCGGTTTGCATCGCCCCGCAAACCCGTTTCACCTCGCGGGCAGTCGTGCCCACGCCCGCGTCCCATTCTCCTTCCGCCACGCTCACCGGCGTGCTCGAGCGGATCATTTTTCTCAACGAGGAGAATCACTACACGATCGCGGAGTTCCGGCCCGACCAACCCGCGGTTGGCCGCGGCGAACCTAAAACCCGCGCCGAGGCCGTCACGATCGTCGGCGCCCTGCCGGGCGTCGAGTGTGGCGAGACGTTGCACCTCACCGGCGAGTGGACGCGCCACGCCCAGCACGGCGCGCAGTTCAAGATCGCCGCCTTCAAAAGCGAACTCCCCGCCAGCGTGTACGGGATTCGCAAATACCTAGGCAGCGGCCTCGTCCCGGGCATCGGCAAGGTGTACGCCAACAAGATCGTCGATGCCTTCGGCACGGACACCTTCCGCATTTTGAGCGAGGAGTCGGGCCGGCTGCGCGACGTCGAGGGCATCGGCAAGAAACGCGTCACCGCCATCAAGTCGGCCTGGGACGCCAAGCGCACCGAGCGCGAATTGTATATTTTCCTTCAGACCTACGGCGTCTCTACGTCGCAGTGCATCAAGCTGGTGAAGCAGTACGGCCAGGAGGCCAAAGTGGTCCTCACGAAACAACCCTACCGCGTCGCCCGTGAAGTGGACGGCATCGGCTTCAAGACCGCCGACCGCATCGCCATCAACCTTGGCTTCGCCAACGACGCCCCGCCCCGCCTCGACGCCGGCCTCATCTTCGCCCTCGAAACGTTGCAGGAAGAAGGCCACACCGCGTACGCCGAAAACGAACTCGGCGACTACACCGCCAATCTCCTCGAGACCGACTCGAAACTCGTCGCCGCCCGCATCGCCGCCCTCGTCGAGTCCAAGGACATCATCCGCCAACCCGCCGCCGGCTCGTCCTCAGGGACCGACGCTCAATCCTCAACCCCCAACCCTCAACTCAGCGCGCCACGCGCTCTCCTCCAACTCCCCCACAACGCCCGGGCCGAGGAGCGCATTGCCGCCACCGTCGCCCGGCTCACACGCGTCGGCAGCGGCCTGCCCCCGATCAAGGTCGACGCTGCGGTGCAGTGGGCCGAGGACAAGGCAGGCTTCACCTTCCACGAACTACAGCGCACCGCAGTCCGCGCCGCACTCTCCAGCAAGCTCTCGATCCTCACCGGCGGACCAGGCACGGGCAAAACCACCATTCTGCGCGCCCTCGTCGATATCCTGAAGGCCAAGAAGGTCCGCGTCCACTTGGCCGCACCAACGGGTCGAGCCGCCCAACGCCTTTCGGAAACAACCGGCGGCTACGCCTCGACCATCCACCGCCTGCTCAAATACGACGCCACCCGCGGCGGCTTTACCGCCAACGAAAACGCCCCGCTCTCGACCGACTTCCTGATCGTCGACGAGGCCTCGATGCTCGACACGCGCCTCGCCGCCGCGCTGTTCCAAGCCGTGCCTTCCCGCGCGCACCTGCTGCTGGTCGGCGACACCGATCAACTTCCGAGTGTCGGCGCCGGCAACGTGCTGAAGGATCTGATTGCGTGCAGCGCCCAGCGCGCAAACGAGAGCCCGCCGCTTCCGACCACCCGCCTCTCCGTCATCTATCGGCAGCAGGGCCAGAGCCAGATCGTCACCACCGCACACGCCATCAACTCCGGCGAGGCCTCGCCGCCGCCGGTCATCCAGGAAGTTTCCGGCGCACAGGTATGGTCGGATCTCAATTTCATCGCCGCCGCCGACGCCGAGGATTGCCTGCGCAAGGTCATCCAACTCTGCACGGAGTTCATCCCGCGCATGCTGAAGTGGCCCCATCCGGTCAACGACGTGCAGATCCTCGCGCCGATGCACAAGGGCACCGCCGGGGTCGGCAACCTGAACGTGCAACTGCAGGCGGCCTTGAACGAATCGTCGTCCCGCGGCGGGCTCCGCGCGCTCGGCGGCGAGTACCGGCCCGGCGACAAGGTCATCCAGCTGCGCAACAACTACGACAAAAACCTCTTCAACGGCGACATCGGCACCGTCGTCGGCGTCGATCCGGAAAAGGGCCAGCTTGAGGCGGACTTCGACGGCGACCGCCACCTCTTCGAACGCGGCGAACTCGGCGACCTCGCCCTCGCGTACGCCATCAGCATCCACAAGAGTCAGGGCTCGGAGTACCCCGTGGTGATCATTCCGCTCCTCAAGGCGCACTTCATGATGCTGCAGCGCAACCTGCTCTACACCGCGATCACCCGCGGCAAGAAGAAGGTGTTCATCGTCGGGGAACCCGCCGCTTACTCGATGGCCGTCCGCAACTCCGAGTCGAAGCTGCGGATCACCCACCTGCGCGAGAAAATTAGCGCCGCCACGGCGTAGGGCAGCGCGCTGGCGTGCGCTCCGAACATTCCAATCCGCGCTCGCGAGCGAGCTGACCTACGTCGGTGGAACTCCGCCCCCATTCAGCTTGAGACACCGACGCCGTCTGCGCAGCGTACACCCCGTCTGCGTTTCTTAGATCCCGCCTCTTCCCCGATGCTTCGTCTCCCCCGTATCGCCCTCCGCCTTCTGTTCGGACTCGTTTTCCTCGGCCTCTCCTTCGTCACCCTCGTCTCCGCCGCCGACACCGCGCGCCACGGCACCACCGAAACCGCCCTCGACCGTTACGTCGCGCAGCCCGATGCTTCTTTCGCCTGGACCAAGGCCGCCGAGATCAGGGGCGAAGGCGCAACCGGCTACACGCTGGACCTGACTTCGCAGACCTGGCTGACGCCGGCCGAAGTCAACCGCCCCGTCTGGCACCACTGGCTGGTCATCGTGAAGCCGGACAACCTCGCCCACGACACCGCCCTGCTCTTCATCTCCGGCGGCGCCAACCGCCCCGGCGAACCCGCCAAGCCCTCCCGCGACAACATCGAACTCGCCAAGGCCACCCGCTCCGTCGTGGCCGAACTCCGCATGGTGCCCAACCAGCCGCTGATCTTTGACGGCGACGGGCACGAGCGCGTCGAGGACGACCTCATCGGCTACACGTGGGCGAAGTATCTGAAAACCGGCGACGAGCGCTGGCCCGCGCGGCTGCCGATGACCAAGTCCGCCGTCCGCGCCATGGACGCCGTAACGGCGTTTCTCGCCACCCCCGAGGGCGGCGGCGCCCGGATCGACACGTTTGTCGTCGCCGGCGGCTCCAAGCGTGGCTGGACCACCTGGACGACCGCCATCGCTGATCGCCGCGTCGTGGCCATCTGCCCGCTCGTGATCGACGTGCTCAATGTCGAACAGTCCCTGCTTCACCACTACAGCGCCTACGGCTTCTTCGCTCCGGCCGTGAAGGACTATGTGAACCACCACATCGTCGACTGGATGGGCACGCCCGAGTCGAAGGCGCTGTACACGATCGAAGATCCGTTCGCCTACCGCGACCGCTTGTCGTTGCCCAAACTCCTGATCAACGCCTGCGGGGACCAGTTCTTCCTGCCGGACTCGTCGCAATTTTACTTCGACGATCTGCCGGGCGTGAAATACCTGCGCTACGTCCCGAACACCGACCATTCGCTCAAGGGCAGCGACGCTAACCGGACGCTGCTCGCCTGGCACCACGCCGTCCTCAACCACACGCCGCTGCCGCAATTCACCTGGCAACACGGTCCCGACGGCACGCTCACCGTCAAAGTGGCCACCACGCCGCTCGAAGTGCGG